>JBFFLO010000193.1:0-5653 GCA_041554895.1 Lutimonas sp.
ACGTAACTTAAAAGTCCGGGGGCCGTAATATCAAGTTCCATCGCTTCGGCTGCCACAAAACTCCAGGGCACCGTGTGGTACACAGCAGCAGCAAATAAAAAATAAAAGCATCCTACGCCAAGTATGGCCAGTAATATAGCTGTGGGTATGGACTTTGTAGGGTTTTTGGCCTCTCCGCCGGCTTGTGCAATGGAATCAAAGCCTATAAAACTTGAAAAAAGCAAGGCTGCGGCTGAGAAAAATATCCGCCAATCAAAGTCAATATTGGTAACTACATCAAAGGAACGCCCTTCTTTTTCTTTTAATGCGCTTAAAAAATCAGTGGTATCATAATTAAAACCTGCTATGATCACAATGCCCCCTAAGGCAAACATCAAAAACATCATGGGCAATAAAATACGTTCATAAGATTTTACACCCCGAATATTTACCCAGACAAAAGTCCAGATCAACAGTAAAGCAAGGCTGACACGAATCCAGCCAACTTCTAGTGTGGCAGAAAGTGTTTCCCATCCTAAATTCAAGGTCACATCACGAATAAAAGGAATGGTGATATAGGCAATGACACCAATAACGATACTCAAACCGAACCATTGTGAAAAGCTGGCTACAAAACCCAGGTATGGATTCAATCCGCGGCTGGCATAGATGTAACTGCCTCCTGCCCGAGGCATGGCCGAGGCTAAAATACTATAGGCCAGTGCCGCTAAAATGGCAGGTATGGCCGCAAAAGCAAAGGCAGATAAAACATAAGGCCCTATGCCAGGAACATTGCGCTGGATCATAAAAGGCACTACATTGATCGAGGCGCCCAACATCGAACAAACCCCGGTTGCAGTAAGGGCAAGCAGCCCCATTTGACGCGTCAATCTTGTCTTTTTGGTTTGGGTCATTTGGTTTCCAATTTCAGGGGTCTTTTATATTTCTTAAGGTTGCCCAAAAGAAGCTTTTTCTCCGGTTAACTCCCAACGGCCCAGAGAAATGGGAATGTTACCTATACTGTTCAACGCATCAAAAAATCCTTTTAGGCTGAAGGGCACTTCTGCTGACTCTTTTATCCTGGCAAACTCGGCCAAAGTATTTTCAACCAGGTATTTCCCGGTGATATAGCTTGTTCCGTAACCGGGTTGTCGAAGGTACAAATGCTGCTCAAAAAGCAGCAGCTCTTTTTCTGTTTTCATCCAGCCGCGAGGCGTATAGGTGGAATGAATGCCCCCGGCTTCTTCCATGGTCATTTCATTGGCATGGGCGTACAAGGATCCCAGGCCTCTTGCAGCGCGTTGTGCGATCATGATATAAACGATTTCACGTGAACGGGGCTGGTCGTCATACAATCCGGCATCCATGAACATTTCTTCTACGGCTGTGGCCAATCCTTCATTTCTTGAATCAAAAATATTGTACAATAAAGGGCCCTTTCGTATCTCGCTTTTATTGGGTTCGGTATCCATCCTGGCCAGTTCAAACCAGTGATAAAAATGCGAGTACAGCGGGCGTTGGTCATAGTGGGCCGTGATCCAGAAAAAGTTGCGTTTGTCTTTGGGCACAAAGCCTCCCATATGTTCGCGAAGGGCCGGTTCAAAATAATCCTTGACGGTTACTATTTCGTTCTTATCCAGAAAATCGATCAGGCTCCTTACAGATGCTCCAGCGCGTTGATCATATGCTTCAGGACTGCTTGCGTCAGTCAGTTCGGGTAAATTTCTGTTTCTATGTTCCTCTAATTTCAGAGAGGCCCAGGCCCTGGTGAGTTCACTTTTTAATAGCATGACCTCGTCTTCCCAAGTCATTGGCACCAAATGTACATGTTGCAGGTACCAGCTGTAATTTTCTTTTCCAATCCCTGACGGGCCCGATTTAGAGGCAGATTCCTCATGGAGCCACTGGGCCAAATCATCAGTAGATTTTATGGCCGCATCGATGACCAATAGCATTTCTTTGTCGGTGGCTATTCCCGAAAGGGCTTTAATACTTTCCAGATTTTTACTTTGACTTTCTATGTCACGGATGCCGGCGATCCATAAATCTTTGGCATTACCCGTTAAATTGATCTTCGCCTGGGCATTTAAGGGCACGATCACCTTGAGGTCTGAGAGCAATCTTTTTCTTTCCTCCTTACTTAAGGGAAACGCATAGGTCCAAAGTTCGGTGGTCATATGATGGGTAGGGCCCTCATGAGCAGGGACATCACTTCGATACATCCATAAGGTTTTATAAAAAGCAGGATCGCGCACCCAGGGTTGAAGGATGCGCTGGTTAAAATCATACCCGTTCATTTCGGCATTTACAATGTGCCAGTCTACCTGATGAGGTATGGGCCAATTGCTTGTATCTAAAGCCTGGAGTTTTTCTTGCAAGGCTTTGAACCCGGGCCACCTTTTTTCAAAAGTTTGCCTGGTGTAATCTGGTGCTCCTTCTTTTACAGGAGGTGTTTCAAAGGTTCTCCATTCTTTGAACAAGGCAACCAGATCAGTATACTCTTTATGGTTGTTTTGCGCATAAGATCGATTTGGGAACAAGCCAATGGCAAGTACGGATAAAAAAAGAATGACGGGTAGAAAGGAGTGGGACTTCATCATATATGTTTGGTTGGTTTTTGTATGTTGATAAAACAGCAATTATAAGTTATTTGACCATGTATTTACAGGTATGCTCAGGCCATGGAAACCCCGTTATAAGCATATTTTTTGATCGTGTCCAATCAAAAGTTGAAGATACTTTTTTTTTCAATCCATCCTCTTGAAGGCCCTAATTTTTTAAAACAGCTGAGAAGACCTTAAAAATGGGCATTTATATGATCAATTGTTTTTTCGGCTTCCAAGCCAGGCATCATAGGAGAATTTAGTGGAAAAACTTTTTATGTTACCCAACAATTGAAAGCGATCAATGAAGAAGCTTAGCGATAAAAAACAATAACATTTTTTCTACTTCTTCCTTCTGACCGGCTTTATTATCAATATCTGTAAGCCTGGGCAGGTGATCGGCAAAGTAAAAATGAGTATTGGTCATTTCGAATAAATTACTGGCCAGGGCATGTGGATAAGGAAAATCCGGTTTGACCTCGAGTATCACATCAGCAACGGAAGAGACCATTTCTTTATAATTGATAAAAAAACCTTTGTTATTTTCTTCGTCAACCCCTTTTGTATGATACACTTTAGTACTTTCTGCGATCACCAGGTTGTGCAGCGAGGATTCATTGACGTATTCAATGGCAGGGTTTTCTTCACTCATCAATACGAAGGTATGGATGATGACCTCCAGTTTCCTTTTAGGATCGTCAATGTTAAAGGTCTTGATCTGGATCATATAATTCAGCCACTCCCAGTACCAAGACACCAAATAGGTCAACAGCAAGTGCTTGTTCTCAAAATACCTGTAAATCGATGCTTCGGTAGATTTCATTTCTTCAGCCAGTTTCTTAAAATTAAACTGTTCAAAGCCGATTTCTTCGATCAATAATATGCTGTGTTTGATGATGCGTTTGCCTAATTCGGATTGTTGAGGATCTTTAAGATAGAGTCCGGGATTTAAAGAGATACTAATGTTTACGGCCATTTCAAGACGATTGTATAACTGATCAATGTTCAAAGTTAAGTAATAATAATCAATACCATTACAATATTTAATAATACTTTAACTCATATTAGTAATAGTAATACTATTAAGTTGTCGAATTTTGGTATATTTGTTCGGATCAAAACATAAACAAAATGGAAAAAACAGGGTTTGTAAGTAATTTAAAGAGCGATTTTCCGGCGAGTATCGTGGTGTTTTTTGTTGCATTGCCATTGTGCCTGGGTATTGCCTTAGCTAGTGGGGCACCGCTTTTTTCTGGTTTGATAGCCGGTATCATTGGAGGAATTGTTGTTGGAGCTTTAAGTGGCTCCAAGATTGGTGTAAGCGGACCTGCCGCAGGACTGGCAGCCATTGTGCTGACTTCTATAGGAACGCTTGGGGGTTTTGAAAACTTTTTGGTAGCGGTTGTTCTGGGAGGTGTCATACAGTTGATTTTTGGTTTTTTAAAAGCCGGGGTTATCGGGTATTATTTTCCGTCATCGGTCATTAAAGGAATGCTTACGGGTATCGGGATCATTATAATTTTAAAACAGATCCCACATTTTATTGGCTATGATGCAGACCCGGAGGGTGATTTTGCATTTATTCAAGTAGACGGTCAAAACACCTTTTCTGAAATATTTAATTCCTTGAATTTTATCCAAGCTGGTTCGGCACTGATCGGAGTGATCGGGTTGGCTATTATATTGTTATGGGAGCATGTACTGGCTAAAAAAGCAAAAATATTCCAGGTGATCCAGGGTCCTTTGGTAGCGGTTATCGCCGGAATCGTATTTTTTGTAGTTACTGGTTCAAATAGCGCATTAGGCATAGCTCCAACCCATTTGGTAAGTGTTCCGGTACCTGATGACCTTACTTCATTTTTGTCGCAATTCCGTTTTCCTAATTTCTCGGCCATAATGAACCCTGAGGTTTGGGTGGTCGGTTTTACCATTGCCCTGGTGGCCAGTTTGGAAACCTTGTTGTGTGTGGAGGCGACCGATAAACTGGATCCTCATAAAAATGTAACCCCTACCAACAGGGAGCTGCTTGCCCAGGGAACCGGTAATATTATTTCGGGTCTTATTGGTGGTTTGCCTATTACACAAGTAATCGTAAGAAGTTCGGCAAATATTCAGTCGGGGGGCCGAACAAAGATGTCTGCCATTATTCATGGATTGTTTTTATTGATCTCTGTGATCCTGATTCCAAATTTATTGAACATGATCCCTTTGTCAGTGCTGGCAGCTATTTTATTGGTTGTTGGATTTAAACTAGCCAAACCGGGTTTGTTTAAAACGATGTATCACCTTGGCTGGAAACAGTTTGTTCCTTTTATGGTGACCGTTGTAGGGATCATATTTACAGACCTGCTTGTTGGAATTGGCCTTGGGCTCTTGGTAGGTATTATCGTGATCCTTTTCAAGAGTTACCAAAACTCTCACTTTTTGCACAAAGAAGGTGGAGGTATTGATGACAATAAAATAAAAATGACTTTGGCAGAGGAGGTCACCTTCTTTAACAAAGGTGCCATTTTAAACGAATTGGATCGATTGCCGCACGACTCGGTGTTAGAACTGGATGTGACCAACACCAAATATTTGGACAATGATATCATAGAGATTCTGGATGATTTTATCCTGAAAGCGGAGGAAAGGAATATTTCTATTAACTTGTTGTCCGAAAGAGGTGTTATCGTTAATCCGGAAAGTTTTTACAAATTTTTCAACGACAAGAGCAAAGCAAGTTAATTTTTTACTTATACCTTATGAAAGCACATACCAAAGAAACTCAGGCATCAATGACTCCCGAAAAGGCTATTGCCTATTTGAAGGAAGGAAACCTTAGGTTTCAAAATAATTTAAGTGCCAACAGAAATTTGTTGGAGCAGGTACAAGACACAAGGCAGGGGCAATTTCCTTTTGCGACTATTTTAAGCTGTATAGATTCGAGGATACCGGCAGAGATGGTTTTCGATCAGGGTATTGGTGATCTGTTCAGCATCAGGATTGCGGGAAACTTTATCAATGATGATATACTGGGAAGTATGGAATTTGCCTGTAAACTTGCCGGGTCTAAGGTTGTTGTGGTCTTG
>JBFFLO010000194.1:0-5639 GCA_041554895.1 Lutimonas sp.
CGGCAACAGAGGCCTCTATAGTTTCATCTTCAGTACATTGAACGCTTGCCATACATATTAATATCAGTGCAAACAATAAGCTTTTTTTATTCATGATTATCTTATTTAATGTGTAAAAGATAAGAAAATATCATAGCATTATGAATTAATGATGTGTATACATACTTCGACAAAACATCAAACAATAGTGATCTGGCATATAAAAACCCTACTTTTTGTAAGGTAATCCAAACTATATGCAAGGTATTTTATATCCTATATAAACTTCTTGAATTATCCTTACATATAGTAAGGTTTTTCCTTACTCCAAATGTTTAGAATAACAGTAAATTCACAAATTGATTGATTTAAAAAGTGCTGATGGAGATAAAAAGATTCAGAAATAAATACAATTTAGAATTGATTCCTGCCTCTCATGAGGATATCATTCTGGGAAGCCTGGTTTGGGACCCGATCATTGGTAAACCTAAATTTGACCATCCCGGAATGTCAGAGCATATCTACAATGCCTTTCTGGATGCTGATATCATATCTCGTTCGCACTGGATGAAAGGGATCAAAGAACTTCATAAAGAAAAGATCAAATTCGCCCATTTGGCCGACAGGGTGATCCATATGGAGGCTAATGTGGTCTCAACCCTTGAACATCCCGTAATCGGTGAATTGGAACAGCACTTTGAGCTTAAAAAGGTAAGTAAGTTTCATTTTGGGAATTTGCAAGTAAAAACCATGTCAAATCTCAACAGGGTCAGAATTGACAACTATCTTGAAATCCTAAAACAGGACAACTGGAAAACCTACGATGGAAAGATCAGAAGGGTCTATATGATCACAGAACTTTATTATGGCCGACTTCAACTTATTATGAGCAGGGATTTTAAAAATGAACTTGATGCCAGTTTGATAGAAACTCCTTTAAAGTTGGCAGAAACCATTGAATTCGACAGGTCCATTGAATATACATTTGATCATAAAAATGTTCCGTTTGCGATGAGATTGGAAAAGGTGAGGTCATTTAATGGGTAAACAAAAGGGGATCGTATTTCGACAACAACAAGCGGCTTAAACCATTCCATTACAGGATAAGCAAAAAAAACCTGAATCAATAATGACCCAGGCTTTTAAAATGATATGCTTATTCAACTTAATTTGAATATTCAATAATTACATCAGGCGCATTATCAGGGTCACCATTGACCGTGCTCAAACCAGCTTTCGAAATATTTGGATTCAAAAGCAATACCCCGGCAACATGTGGCGTTGCCATCGAGGTGCCTGAAATCGTATTATAACCGCCGTCTTTCCAGGTAGATTTGATCCCTGATCCCGGAGCGCACCAGTCAATGGGTGGGTTTCCGTAATTTGAATAGCTGGCAAAATTATCACCTGAAGTAGATGCCGAAACAGTAACAACAAAATCCCCATTGGCTCTGGCCGGAGAATGATTATTGGCATCATCACTTTCATTTCCTGCAGCAAGACAAAAAATAACTTCGCTAAGTTTAGAAGCCGCAACCACCGCATCATCTAAAGATTGTGAAGCGCCTCCTCCAAGGCTCATATTGGCAACTTCTCCAGCTGACCCGCTGGCACCAACGTAATTAACACCTGCAATAACCCCCGAATAAGATCCACTGCCCCTTCTGTTCAGTACACGGACAGAAATAACCGTTGCGCCTGCTGCTACCCCAATAACACCTTCAGCATTATCTTTGGCAGCAATAGTGCCGGCAACATGTGTACCATGCCCGTTTGCATCATTAGGATCATCTGCATCTTTACCACCAAGAAAAGATCGGCTTTCAGCCACGTTGACTTCCAGATCGGGATGATCCAGGTCAATTCCCGAATCAATGATCCAGGCAGTCTTTCCTACGCCGTTAACACCACCATTTACACGGGTAATACCCCAAGGTGTTTCCTGAGGCGGTGGAGTGTCACCACCTCCTCCACCAGCCCAATCTGGCTTGGCAAGGGTAACCAATTGGTCCTGTTCTATGCGCTTAACGCGTTTGTCTTTTTTAAGGATTTCCAGTTGCTGTTTATTGAGTTTAGCGGCAAAACCATTTAAAGTGTGACCATAAGTTTGGATGATCTCTTTCTCAGATAATTCTATGTTCGAAAATTTCGATAAAATTTCCCTTTTCATGGCTTCTTTGCCCTCTTTGTACTTTAAATTGGATTTTCTTACAACAGATTCTCCTTCCATTGTAATAATGTATTGTCCAACAATCGGTTCGGAAGAAAACCCGACAAGAGTTTCATTTTCAATGATCTGGATTTCACCCTCTTCATTGGTACAACTGGCAACAAATAACAAAACCATGGCCAAAACAAGTAGCCCGGGTTTGAATAAAGTTTTGATTTTTTTCATCATAATTTGGTTTTGATTAGGAGTAGCAACAGACATTGTAGCCCGTTTTTTCATAACAATATAATAATTTTTTTGCTAATCATCCTGGTCAAGGTATATGCACCATGCATTTTTTGAAGAAAATAGCAGTTATACAACCTCTTCTAAAGCCAGATTGATTAAATTAGAGGGACCGATTTGAATTAAACCTTTGTGATCATGTCTTTACAAACAAACATTCATTTTTTAGGCGCTGCCGGCACCGTAACCGGCTCCAAATATCTTCTGGAAACTGGGAATACCAATATTTTGATCGATTGCGGGCTTTTTCAGGGACTTAAGGAATTACGATTAAAAAACTGGGAATATCCACCTGTGAACGCCTCGACCATAGATGCTGTCTTGCTGACTCATGGCCACCTCGATCATACGGGTTATTTGCCAAGATTGATAAAACAAGGTTTTAAGGGTCCAATTTATGGGACCAACCCTACATTGGATATCGCTGCGATCATCTTGAAAGACAGCGCCAGGATCCAGGAACAGGAGGCGTCACGTGCCAATGAGGAAGGCTATTCAAAGCACAGCCCTGCCAAGCCCCTGTACACCCTGGATGATGTTGACAATACCCTCTCACATTTTAAAAGGATCCCTCCTGCCCAATGGTTGCCTCTTTTGGAAGGGATACACATGCGCTTTTCTTATAATGGGCATATTTTAGGAGCTACCTTTATCGAAATAGATCTTTTTGGAAAATACTATGTTTTTTCGGGCGATATTGGCAGAACAAATGATTTGCTCTTATACCCGCCCTTACAGCCGAAAAAAGCAGATTTTTTGTTTATTGAATCAACCTATGGAGGAAAATTTCATCCTGGAGAGGCCGAAGCAGTTCCTGTAATTGAAAAACTGGTCAACGAGACGATCGGCAGAGGCGGCAGTTTGTTTATCCCCAGCTTTTCAGTGGAAAGGGCCCAATTGCTCATGATGATCTTAGGAAGCCTTGTCAGGGAAAATAAAATCCCAAAAGTTCCCATGATCATGGATAGCCCAATGGGTGCAGATGTGCTTCAATTATTTCAGCGTACCAGAGACTGGCACAAGCTGGATGATGATGAATGTTATGAAATGTGTCAGCATTTTACGGTGATCAGTAGTTTTCGCGAAACCTTACTGATGCGTGAGAACAAGGACCCTAAAATTGTCATTGCAGGAAGTGGGATGCTCACAGGAGGCAGGATATTGAATTATCTGGAAGCCCAGGCCCACAACCCAAAAAATACCCTTCTCCTGGTGGGTTATCAGGCTGAGGGCACCCGTGGACGAAAATTGCTGGATGGCGAAAAAGGTTTTAAAGCTTATGGAAAATGGGTTTCCTTTCATATGCAAATGGAAATCATAGAGGGCCTTTCGGCACATGCGGATCATGCCGAACTGCTGAATTGGATGGGGAAGTTACAATCAAAACCAGAGCGTATATTTGTTGTTCATGGCGAAAAAGAAGCCAGGGAAGCCTTACAAAAAGGCATCAAAGAAACCTACAAATGGGATGCGGAACTACCTGATCTTTACAGTATTGTTAGCGTATAATGTAAGCCTGGATCAAATGATCAATGAATCCTCGCTTTATTCTTCCAGGCAGAAGAAGATCAATGGCCGGCCATCAAAGTTTCAATAACCCCCAGTGCCGCTCTTTCGCCCGAAATCATTGCCGCATTCAGTGAACCATTCAGCTGCGTGTCTCCGGCAAGGAAAATAGTTGTTGTTAAACGCGTTTCAGAAGGCAACATTTCATATTGCAGGTTATTCAGCTTTGGTAAAGCCCTGGCAATGCTGTATCTCTTTAAAAAGTTACAACCGTTAATACCACAGTATTGCTTTAATTCGTCCATAACCTGATCTATTAACGCCTGTTCCGATAAATTGTGGTTTTTCACTATGGTCACAGATAGCAACTGGTTTTTAGGTGCCTGGCCCGTAGCCAAACTCGTGTGGTAAAAAATATTATTGATCAGTGCATTCGCATCAGGTATAAGGCCAATCAAGGGTTTGAAAATAGCCCTCTCTTTGGTTTCAAAATACAAGGTATCGCAAGATTTCCATTCTGCCGCCTGATTGCTTAAATTTTGAATGAGCCCGCTTGCTTCAGCGGCTATGATGGTAAAATCCGTTGTTAGTTTTTCACCTTTACCGAGTGTTAGTTCTCCGTCCCTTACTGAAGTGACCGGCGTATTGAATCTAAAAGCAGTGTTCTTTAAGTTTTCAGCAAGTTGCCTGGGGATGGCTTCAATTCCGGATTTGGGCAAGGCAGCATGGCCCTCTCCAAACATTTTATAAACAAATTCAAACATCCTGCTTGATGTTTCCAGATCCGGTTCCAAAAAAATACCACCGAAAAATGGCTTAAAAAAATCGTTGATCATTCCCGGGGAAAACCCAATATCTTGTAAATAAGTCAATGTGGTTTGCTCCTTTTCAGAGAAAATATCAGCTAAGGACTTATTCTTTAACCGAACATTCAGTCTGAGCATTTTCAGTTTATCCCCAAAAGTCCCGATCCCTGAGAAAATCGTTGAAAACAACAAGGAAATATCCCTTAACGGATCGCCAAAAATAATTTGTTTCCCCGATTTAAAGATTACGGCCCCGGGTACAAATTCCTCTAAGTCCAAAGCTTTAAAACCCAGATACTTTTGAGCAGCAGGATAGGCCGTTAAAAGCACTTGAAAGCCATGATCCAGCTGATAACCATTAACCACATCCGTTTTAACACGACCGCCAACCCTTTCAGAGGCCTCAATAACAACAGGGAAATACCCATGGTCCTCGAGAACTTTGGCGGCAATTAAACCACTGATGCCCGCGCCAATGATGTGTATCTTATAATCCTGCTTATCCATAATAAAACAATTTAATCCTTATTTGATTTGCCCTATACCACCTTTAAAAAATCAGGTCAGCTATCCAAGCCAGACAAATAGGCTTCCGCCTGATCAAGATGCCCCTGTTTTTTAGCATCATCCATTTTATCAAAGGTATTTACCAGCATGCCAAGCCTGGGGTTTTGTTTAAAAAAATCACGGTGAACATCCATAAATCGCCAAAACAATCCATCCCAGACAGCCTGCCACTTTCCTTTCTTAAAATTACTCATTTTCATTAAATAATTGCTACCACTAATATAGGGCTTGGAAGCCATTAATCCGCCATCGGCGTATTGACTCATCCCGTAAACGTTAGGCACCATGACCCAATCATAGGCATCAATAAACAGCTCCATGAACCA
>JBFFLO010000195.1:0-5622 GCA_041554895.1 Lutimonas sp.
CTGTTAATTCAAAACAAGGTGAAAAAATCAGTCATATTATTTATTGTACTTCTATATGGTATTTGCGCCTTTCCTCAGCAAAAGGATTATACAGCAATCAAATTCAAAAGTAAACTGAGGAATTACACCAAAGTATTGCCAAAAACGAAAGATTTTGGTATTGATAAGCAGTTATTTGTCGAATTGGTGGATATGTTAACCGTTGATATGTTTTCGGAAAACAAAAAAGCGGACCTGTCCAATAAATTATGGCTGGCGGTTTCCAACCCGCAAAAGTTTGACTTCATATACAAAGACTACTCTTTAAAAACGATTAAAAACTGGGGTGTGAAAATAAAATTCGAGGACCCTAACTTTGAACCCAATCCTTATCTGGCCAAATGGACAGTTACAGAAGATGAATTTATTTATTCCCACTGGGCCATCACTCAAATCCTGACCTATGAAGGGTTAATGGCCTATAGCGAAAAAGCCAAAGTTGCTCAGAAAGCCATCAATGAGTTACTGGTACTGGAAGAACTAAAATTTTATCAGGCCAAACCTGACGAATATGCGTACGACTACTTGCACCGTAACAATGAGCTTCTAAAAAAAAGAGGTTTGGTAGTGCTGATATACAACTATCACTTTGACTATATTGTCTGTAAAATAGACGATAAAGACAAAGTAATAGAATTGCTTAACAGACTGAAATTAGAATATATTGTTCCCTAGGTTCATTCTATTTTTCTTCAATTGCGAAAGCATCTAAAGGCTCACCAAACCCAATAAACAGGATACAGGGATCTTTACTAATACACTTAGCGGTATGAGGTTTTTTAGCAGGTCCATAGGCATAATCACCCACGTTCATGGTTTGTGTCGATTCTCCCTTATAGGTCACTTGCATTTTACCTGTTAGCAGCACCATCCGTTCATGAGAATTATGCCAGTGGTTTGGAATCGATGATTTTCCATTGACTTTGAAAAGCACATCTACATTGGTTTTTGAAGGATCACCGTGTAATACGGAAATATTGCAACCTTCAGGCATAAACGGAGGGCAAGGACCCCATTCCATAGCACTATCATCAAATGATTTGACTACGGAGTTTTCATCGATATCTGAATTGCTCATTTGGGCACTCACAATGCCATAAGTAAAAAGACCTAAAAAAATTAGACTGATCTTGACTTTGGAAAAAAAAGATTTTGGATGCATGACATAAATGTTTAGAAGTTAATTGAAAATAATAATGGATCAAAATTTCACCATATAACTAAGTTAAAACACTTCCGAATCAATCAAGTGGAAATATGATTCAAAAAAAGAAAGAATTAGGTCATCATGAGAATGGACGCCAGCGACAATAATCAAGAAAGGTTCATATACTTTGATGGCAGTATACCATAGGTATCATAAAAACATTTGGAAAAATAGGCCGGGCTATTAAAACCCGAATCAAAAGCAATCTCAGAAATATTACCTTTCCTGCCATCCAAAAGCTTCAGGGCCCTTTCTAACCTGTATTCTTTAAGAAAAATATTCAGGGATTTTCCTGTGATGAATTTGACCTTCCTATACAGCTGGGATTTACTAAGCCCAAGAAAGGCACTAAAATCATCAACTTGCAGATTGCTTCTATTCCATGAAGTTTCTAAAAAGTCCAAAAATGCATTGAGAAACTTTTCATCAGAAGGAACTAAAGATCTTAGCAATTTTTCATCAATTGGCCGATTCATGTGTTCACTTTCATATAACTCCTTTACTTCAGAGGACAAAATAATTTTACCTGAAACATGATGACATAATCGTTCTGCCAAATTGATTACTTCCCCAAAAATCGTTTCTCCTTTTGAAACGGGCGACCCTGACCCCAAACCGATCTTTAATTGTAAATCAACTGATCTTATCCCGGATGATTTAAAGGCAGATTGGAACTCGAGAGAGCATTCTAAGGCTTCAGACACAGAACGAAATGAAACCAAGGTTCTGAGTAATTCCTCCTGAACGATACGCCCATTAAATTTTTTCGCCGATTGCTTTATTTGTAAATGAAACTTGTCAAATGATTCCTTAAACTTATGCTTACATGTCAAATTACAAAAACCAATTTCTGAGATCATTAATACCCGAAATGCGGCATCATTGATAATATTAAAATCGGTATCTTTTGGTTTTACAGGATCTTCAATACGACCTAAAAACGATTCGACAATACTTGGGTCCACTTCAATAATACTATTAGGGATTGCTCCATGAGCCTTATTATGCATTTCCATTAAAGCTTCTTTGCTGGGGGCGTTTATGAGGCAAAAAGCTGTCCTGCGCTCGTCATCAAACCAATAAGTTAATCCCTTGCATCCAAATTCATGCTCAATCTTTAGATCTTCCTGATGTATATGAGCTACATGCTCTGCATTCACAGCTTCTTCAAGATCGTGTCTGTCCATATAAATCGGCATCGCATTGAATATTAGAAGTTCGTATTTATTGTTTCTAAGTTACAGTTTTTTTTTATAACTCAAATTCAATAGATCTATTGCATAAATTAATTGATATAAGAGCAAAAGTTTGTGCGTTATAAAGCAAGAGTTCGTACGTTTTAAAAAGGCATCGGCATCCGATAAAATATAAAACTAAAAAAACCGCCATAAAGGCGGTTTTTCAAGGTTAGTTTATTTTGGCAAAATTATTCTAATACTTGATTGATTTGGTATTGATCAAACTGCCATCTTCCATTCTTGCTTCTATTACCATGATTGTTCCAATTTTAATACCACTGGTATTAAGCTCAAAAGACTTCTTATTAGGCGTCGACTGGATAATTAATCTTCCCAATAAATCATAGACCTTAATGTTTTGAACCGGTTCGGAAGCTTCTACTTTTAGGCTTTCGAATTTGTTTGAAACCACCAAACTATTCTTGTCAGAAACACCGTCAACTCCATTAATTTCCAATGGCGTAAACCTCAAGGTAAACCTATCTAAAAATTCTCCCGTAACATTCTGATCAAAGTTATAAGCTGACTGCTGCAAATCATGGGTAATATTCAATACATTATCCACCAAATAAATAGGCATATCTGAAATTTGTCCTTCAACCTTTTCAATTCCTATAGACAAGACCCTTGGAGCAACGTTTGCATCAAAACCAATGGTTACTTTTGAACTTTCACTAGAGAAACTACCTAGAGACTGAATTGTATATTTTTCCTGATTAATTGTAGAATATAGCAGCAAAGGCTTACTCTCATGAAATGGCTTCGAATCATATCCTGGTTCAACCCCCTCATCAGTAGCCATATTTGTAAACGCAATCATGATCTGATTAAATCCACCTTGGTTTGAGGTTAAATTTAACCAAACCCTATCCATTTCATTTTTGTCTGCAGCCAAACTTTTTAACTTATCGCTGCCAGTTTTAAAAAATTGATCATTGGCGTCTACCATTCTCATTCCATTAGTAAAAGAAAGCAAACCAGATCCACCTTCAAGACCTCTTACAAAAAACCCTTGACTCGAACCAATATTTTCGGTCGGGTCAGCTCCAGGTTCTACCCCTGTGCCTCCGGCAATATTTCGCACGGCATAATCCGTTTCTACAAAATCGCCATCTTGATTATTCTCAGTTGTATGTGTCCATAAATAAATCTCTGGCCAAATTATTGAACTGTTAGCTATTAAAAATGTTCTAATATCAATTGCTGAAGGGTATGGATTGCCAAGAAGGCTATAATCATGACCTATATCTCCATCAGGTAATTCATAAATATCAAAACTTATATTACCGTTATTTGGCCTTCCTGTAAATGAAATATCATGAGTTCCTATTGACAAAGGACCTTCAGCCGCATATCCAAAACCTGGGGTCATCAAACCAGATGCAACCACCCAAACATCCCAATAAGTTGAAGTTGGATCATTGTAATCCAAGGGAGGTTCCGATTCAGTTGTTTGAGACTGATCATAAGACCAAATTCTGGTTGGTTCTACTCCAGTAAAAACTGATTCAATGGTGGCATTCGTAATCGGTGAAGACCAATATGTTAAATCATAAATATTATTTCTAAAAGTTGAACTTTCAAGTTTTGTTATACTTCCTGTGATAGATGCCTCGTTATTGTACATCACTAAAGACTCTTGATCTCCTATCGTAAATGTCCCATTATTAATTAAATCTCCATAAACTACAACGCTGTTAGTTGTTCCATTATTGAAATCTAAATCAACACCAGTATTTATTGTTAAGCTGTAAGCCTCTAAATTCCCGCTAAGAGCCGTATAACCTGATAAAAGTTGGGCATTCCTGGTTTGGTCGGGTACAAAATTACTCCAAGTACCATTCCAGACTGTTTCACCGGTATGTTGAATACCCAGCATTACGTTGGTAATCCCTGTTGCCACATCTACATCTCCATTTGGAGAAAGTTCCAACCAATTATTGATATTAAAATCAACTTCAGGAACTTCGTTTGAATTTCCTCCTCTTATATATGAAATATTCGTACCTGGCCATGCAGCCGCTCCTATGATATCTTCCCTGTTAGCGTAACATGTTGCGTCCGATTCACTTGATATTAAAATAATATCATTACCATCAAAATTACATACGGCAGTTGTAATAATATCACTTACCGGAACTCCAAGATTGGCAGGTAAAGGTAGCGAAGCAACTGGGTTGCTGAACAATGCCAATTCTCCAGGAGCCAATTCTGGAATTGGTTCGAAAGCTGTTGGCGCAGATGTGCCAATATTAGGGATCAGATCCTGGGTATAAAGAGCTAAAACATAAGTTCCCGCAGGAATAGTGTTAGCAGATCTATTCACTACTTCAATCCATCTACTATTGGTTGCTCCTTCATAGTATTGCGTGATCATGATATCACCTGAAACTACATTTTCGACACCTTGACCCGTTAATGAAAACTGAAACGGATTTTCATTTGTGTCTGAATTTGTAATTGAGATACCAGCATTAAAAACGCCAGTGCTTAGAGGTGTAAAGTCAACATCAAAAGATATACTCCCCGCAGGCACAATATCAAATGGTAGCGTAATAGCACCGTTTGAATCACTTATATTCGAAATGCTAAATTGGGTATTACTACCAAAGGATAATAATATTGATTCAACTGTCAAATCTGCAACCAAATCATCATTTATAATTGTAAAAGTATTTGTTTGGGTGCTGCCACTTTCAACCTGTCCAAAATCTGTATCATCAGCTGCAGAAGGGGTTAAAGAACCATTAACAATAGACTGCCCATTTCCTTGTACATCGATTTGCCCTCTACTTGATAAAATTCCTTCAGCTGTCAAATTGACAACATAATTACTTTCATCAGGATCGTCGCTAACTATTCCGATGGAGGCTGTAACAATTCCAATGTTCAATGGATCAAATATAACAGTAAGGTCAATAGACCCTGCTGAGGGTATAACCAAAGAACTTCCTGGAGGAAACGGTGGTGGACCACCAGAAATAGAATATCCAGGTGAATTTGTATATATATCAGCATATGTTATTGTCAAATTACTATCTCCGATATTTTGAATAGTGAATATCTGAGTGAAAGGATTGCCTATGCCTACTTGTCCAAAATCAGTTCCATCAACTGTATCCGGGGTATTACTACTTA
>JBFFLO010000196.1:0-5605 GCA_041554895.1 Lutimonas sp.
GGTGTAGGAGAACCTTTTGTGCCGACCGGAAAATATGCGACGATGGTTATTTTTGTTGATTTTGGAGGAACAACGGCAGGAACATTTTATATTGATGATATAGAGCAAGCTGGAGCAGCTGTAGCGTGTACTGACGAAATGGATGAAAATATTGATCCTGCGGCCGGCGATATTAACTGGACGTTTAAAACTAACGACCTGGACCATGCTTTCGAGCCATTTGGAAATATAGATTCTGAAATTGTATCTAATCCGGACCCCTCGGGCATCAATGAAAGTTGTAATGTTCAGAGCTATGTAAAATCAGCTCCATGTGAAACCTGGTCAGGCGTCGGTAAAGCACTGGCTAATCCTATTGATTTAACCACAGCCACCAATAAGGCATTTAGCTTGATGGTGTATGGAGATTCTAAAACAACAACGGTTACCTTACAGTTGGAATTCGAGCCTTATCCAAATACTGATCCTCTTGTCGCCATTAATCAGGAGATGACGAAAGTTGGAGAGTGGGAAGAATTAACTTTTGATTTCTCAGCTCATTCAGATAAGACCTTTAAAAGTATTATCGTTTATTTTGACAGGGATCAGGCCTGTGATGATGCTGTCTATTATTTTGATAACCTTCAGCAGGTATTTGGTGATGGAGGAACTAACCCTCCAACAGCGGGACCAACTAGTTTCCCAATAGACTTTGAAACTGATGAGACCGGAGGAAATTCAAAATTTGATGTCTTTGAAGCTGATACACCGGCACTTGAAGTAATTGCAAATCCTGATGCATCTGGTGCAAATAATTCTGCAACTGTTGCAAAATTCACTGCGCCACTTGGTGGGGCAGATTATGCGGGAACAGTGACTGCGTTAAGCCAGAAATTTACTTTGGATGCATCGAACAGCCTTGTTTCTATAATGGTTTGGAAATCTGTAATCAGCGATGTAGGAATAAAGTTTGAATCGAATAAGGCATCCACAGGTGAAATAAAAATAAAGAACACCAAGATCAACGAATGGGAAGAAATCATTTTTGATTTTTCAGGAAAAATTGGCGAAGCCAGTTCAACAGATATTGATGCCATTGTTATCTTCCCGGATTTTGATGCCAGAACCCAGGAAAATGTGGTTTACTTCGATAACATTACTTTGTCTGCTTCAAGCAGTGGGCCTTCAGGATCAATTGAATTGCCTCTTAGTTTTGATGATCCTTCCGTTGACTATGCAGGATCAATAGATGGTTCTTTCAGCCTGGTGGACAACCCAGCACCGGGAGGTGACAATAATGTAGCTTCCAAAGTAGGCGCTATTGAAAATGCGGGAGTAAATTGGGAAGCTATTGTAGCCTATATGGGAACACCAGTAGATTTTAGTTCGAATAAAACGATCAAAATAAAAGTATGGTCAACAAGTTCTTTACCAATTTTACTGAAGTTCGAAGGCGGCGTTAGTGGCGAACGCCAGAATGAAGTTTCAGTGGATCACGGAGGAACAGGCTGGGAGGAATTAACCTTTGATTTTGCTACCAGTGCAACTAAAAGCTATATAGATGGAAATCAAGGTGTTGGTGAATCTTTTGTTCCAACAGGTCAATATGCTACCATGGTCATTTTTGTTGATGGTCCGGGAACAGCAGCCGGAACATTCTATATTGATGACATAATTCAAGAATAAGAAGATAAAATATAACAATATGAAGACTATATATAAAAGCATATTTTATTTGCTGATCATTCTGGGAATGAATGGATGTCAGGAAGATGAACCAAAGCTGGAAACTCTTTTGGTTCCGACAAACCTGAATGTCAATGCCCAGGTTTTTGATGATGAATCGGGTAACGTAACAGTGACCACGACAGCAGATAATGCGCTTACAATACACGTTATTTTTAAAGAAAATGCAGAACCGGTTGTGGTTAGCCCCGGGGAACCAGCTAAGTTTCAGTATATCCGGTCTGGGGATTATTCGCAGATCATTACAGTGGTTGCTTATGGCCCGGGAGGAATATCATCTTCTAAAACAATCAGCGTAGACCTGTCGGTTCGACTTTTGATAGATCCTGATATTTTGAGAAAAATTGCTGGAGATGGAAGCAAACGATGGGTTTGGAACAAGGAAGAAGAAGGTCATTGGGGAGCAGATGCCGCATTTAATGACGAGAATAATGGTTATAAAGCACCTCCTAATTCTATAAATCCTTGCGCCTATGATGATGTGTTGATTTTTGGTTACGACGCGAATGATAATTATACATATCAGATGGAGTTAGGTGAAAACAATGAAACTCTTGTTGGTTGGGCTGATGTTCAGTATTTCTTCCCGAATAGCAACCCTTCTCAGTATGTTGATGAATGTCATGACATTACCAACACCAATCCAAAAATAGAAACAGATACAGGTTTCCTTATTTTCAGAGGTGATGATGGTGAATTATATTTACAAGTAGAAAATAGCACCTTGTCGTTTTGGTCTGGTGCTCAGGTGTATAAGATTTTGGAACTAACAGACGATTTATTATCTGTCAGAGGCGATCATAAGCCCATACTTGAAGATATAGAGATCGCTTATTACCATGAATTCAGGCCTGAGGATTATGATCCTAATAAGGATGATGATTTTACAGAACTTGTATGGCAGGATGAATTTGACACAGATGGAGCTCCTGATGTTGAAAAATGGAATTACGATATTGGCAGAGGAAATAATGGTTGGGGAAATAATGAATCTCAGTATTACACAGATAGATCAGAGAATGTTACCGTAGCTGATGGTGTACTTAAAATTACCGCTAAGAAAGAGAGTTATGAAGGAGCTGAGTATACTTCGGCCAGACTGAAAACTCAAGACAAGTATGAATTCACCTATGGAAGAGTTGACGTAAAAGCTAAATTACCCGGAGGAGGTGGAACTTGGCCTGCAATATGGATGCTTGGTTCAAATATTTCAACCGTTGGATGGCCCAAGTGCGGGGAAATGGATATTATGGAGTATGTTGGAAATGTGCCAGGCACAGTGCAAAGTGCCATTCATACCCCATCAAGCTCAGGGGCAACGGTAAATATGAAAAGCAGCCCCATATCGAATGAGACGAGTGAATTTCACGTTTATTCAGTGATATGGTCAGGGGATCAAATTAGCTTCCTGATCGATGATGAAAGGTTTTACACCTATAAACCATCGGAACAAAATTCTAGTACATGGCCATTTGATGCAAGCCAATTTTTACTTTTGAATATTGCAATGGGAGGAACCTTAGGAGGTTCGATTGATCCTGATTTTAATGAGTCAGTGATGGAGATAGATTATGTAAGAATTTATCAATAAAAGATAAAAGGTTTAAAAAGAGTGCAAGTTAAGTGAACTTGCGCTCTTTTTTCTTCAGAATATTCCCAGTGGACTATCGATAGTATTTAATAATTAATGTTAAATTTGGCATTGACTTAAAAAATTCAAGCCTGATGAGAAACAAAATCTATATTTCAAAAATATTTTCAGTACTAATGTTAAGTGCTGCTTTGATGGTTAGTTGTAAGAAAGAGGATAAAGTCAAACATGAAGAAGAAATAGAAGTTATGCCGATAAGCATTTCAGAAACAGAAGTATATACTACAGCGCATAAAACCGACCTTAAACTTGCTAAAACCGGTACGGTAAGCTTTGAAAAATTTCAACAACCACTCGAGACTGATGCTTCAATTTTAGTCAATAAAGACCGTTTACATCAAACTTTTGTCGGAATAGGAGCAGCCTTGACAGATGCCGCCGCAGAAACTTTTTACAAACTTGACCAGGACCAGCAGGATTTATTTATGGAAGCTTATTACAGCATCGATAAAGGAATTGGTTATTCTTTAGGAAGAACCATTATCCATAGTTCTGATTTTTCTACCGGGAGTTATACCTATGTTGAAGAAGGAGATGCTGAATTAAAGTCATTTAATATTGACCATGACAGAAAATTCCGTTTGCCTTTTACCAAAAAAGCCGTAGAGGCTGCTGGGGGAGAACTATTGATGTATGCCAGCCCTTGGAGTCCGCCTGCTTTTATGAAAACAAATGGCAATATGCTGCAGGGTGGAAAGTTAAAACCTGAATTCTATCAATCCTGGGCCAATTATTATATCAAGTTTATAGAAGCTTATGAAAAGGAAGGAATTCCGATCTGGGGATTGAGTATACAAAATGAACCTATGGCCACACAGCGATGGGAATCTTGTATTTATACTGCTGAGGAGGAAAGGGACTTTTTAAAGAACTTTTTAGGACCGACACTTGAAAAGTCTGGGATGGCAGATAAAAAAGTGATCGTTTGGGATCATAACCGCGACCTTTTGTTTGAAAGGGCAAATGTCATCTTAAGTGATCCTGAAGCAAATAAATATGTTTGGGGAACAGGCTTTCACTGGTATGAAGACTGGAAGGACGGAACGCCTATGTTTAAAAACGTAGATGCGGTGAATGATGCTTACCCCGATAAAAACCTGATCTTTACTGAAGGTTGTAATGAAGGGTACGACCCTGAAAGATTACAAAATGACGATCCTAAACTTGCCGAGAGATATGGTAAGGCAATGATCAATGACTTCAACAATGGTACGGTTGCCTGGACCGACTGGAACATATTGCTGGATGAGACCGGGGGGCCCAATCATGTGGGCAATTTCTGTTTTTCCCCTGTTCATGGAGACACGGAAACAGGAAAATTAATGTTCACCAGGTCATATTATTACATAGGGCATTTTTCAAAATTTATCCGCCCCGGGGCCAAAAGAATTTCCACAGGGACCACAGCCAATCATTTGAGTTCGACTTCTTTTCTTAATACAGACGGAAGTATTGTTGTGGTTGCCATGAATTCGAGCGATCAGGAACTTAATTATATGTTAAGCATTGATGATAAAACGGCTAAATTATCAATGCCTGCACATGCAATACAGACTATTGTCTTGAAATAGGCAACAGAAATATTTAATCAAATAACCTACCTACATTATGAATAAGTCCTATACATTATTTATCAGTTTTATTGTTGCCTTGGGCGGATTCCTACTGGGATTTGACAGCGCGGTGATTTCAGGTGCCATTAGTGGCATTCGCACCTATTTTGAAATGTCAGATTGGGAACTAGGCTTTTCTGTGGGGTGTGTCATTTTTGGGGCTATGGCCGGTAACATTGTTGCAGGACCCATGAGTGATAAATTTGGAAGAAAACAAGTGTTATTGATCACAGCAATGCTTTTTACGGTATCAGCCATTTGGTCAGCGACTGCCACAACATATGTTTCTTTTGTTATAGCCAGGATTATTGGCGGGGTCGGAATTGGTGGCGCCATTTTAATTGCGCCTATTTACATAGCCGAAATAGCACCTCCTAAACTAAGGGGTAGCCTGGTATCATTAAATCAATTGAATATTGTAGTCGGTATATCAGTAGCCTATTTTTCAAATTACTTCTTAAAAGATTTAGCAGGAGAGAGCTGGAGATGGATGTTGGGAGTCGAAGCCATTCCTGCCATTATTTATTTTGTGGCCCTTTTTGCAGTACCGCGAAGTCCTCGCTGGTTGATCCAAAGATTGAATTTGGTTAAGGTTGCAGAGAAGATATTGATTAAA
>JBFFLO010000197.1:0-5601 GCA_041554895.1 Lutimonas sp.
GTTCCAAAATACATCCGATCCCCTTTATGGGTAGCCGTATTTTTAGCAGTTACATAATAGCCATAGCACATAACGGTTTTATGGATAAAAGCATGAAGGTCCCTGGCTTGAAGAGAAGGCCCTGTTTGGGTTGTGATCAATTCAAAAGGATCACATAAAGGGAATCCAAGATATTCTATTTCATCAAATGCATCTTCGTATCTGGAACTCGATAAACAAGGTGTTTGATAGCTGATCTTTTCGGTTTTAAACAGGGTAACCACCTGTTCTTCAGCGCTTGCTTTATTGATCTTCATATAGGCTTCCCATAATAATTCACGTTTATTTCTACCGGTGAATTGAAAAGCATTGATCTTGATAAGGATAGCCACCTGTTCAATAGAAACAGGTAGCCGGTCAATAAAATCATCAAGGTCAGTATAAAGGCCATTTCTGGATCTTTCCATTACGATCTTTTTAGCATTGGCTGCTTCAAAAGAATGGAGCAGGATAAAACCCAGATAGATATGATTGCCTTCAATACGGGTTTCATAATTACTTTTATTGATATCCGGAGCATGGATTATGGCCCCGTGCATCCTGGCTTCATGCAGGTAAAGATCTACTCTGTAAAAGCCCCCGAAATTATTAATCGTAGCCACCATGTATTCAAGAGGATAATAGGCTTTTAAAAACAGGCTCTGGTAACTTTCTACGGCATAAGAGGCAGAGTGCCCTTTGGCAAAGGCATAGCCGGCAAAACTCTCGATCTGCCTCCAGATTTCAGCTGTCAATTCATGAGCATGTCCTTTTTGTTTGCAGTTTTCAAAAAACTGGTTTTTAACCTTTAAAAATTCTTCCCTGGACCTGAATTTACCAGACATCCCTCTTCGGAGCATATCTGCCTCTCCCAGGGTAAGCCCGCCAAAATAATGGGCTACTTTGATCACGTCTTCCTGATATACCATTACGCCATAGGTTTCAGGCATGATCTTTAAAAGGATGGGATGCGCGTCTTTTCTTTTTTCCGGATGGCGATACCTTAAAATATATTCTCTCATCATACCTGATTTGGCTACGCCCGGCCTGATCACCGAACTTGCCGCTACCAGCCCCAGATAATTGTCAACCTGTAATTTTTTCAGCAGCATTCGCATGGCAGGAGATTCCACATAAAAACAACCGATCGCTTTGGCATTTTTTAGAAGAAATTTGATCTTTTTATCTTCCTTAAAACGTTTGATGTCATGGATGTCAATAGGAGGGATCCCGGGTTTGTTGTACCTAACGATCTCTACGGCCTCTTTGATCTTCCCCAACCCCCTCTGACTTAAAATATCGAATTTATAAAGACCGATATCTTCTGCTACCACCATATCAAACATCGTGGTAGAAAAGCCTTTTGGAGGAAAAAAGGTAGCCGTATAATGGGCAATAGGCTTTTCGGAGATCAGGATACCTCCGGCATGGATTCCCAGATAATTTGGAAACCCTTCTATAAATTGACTGTAAGCAATGACCAGTTTTGATAAGAAGTCCAATTGATCAATCTGAAATTGTCCTTTACTGAGTTTATCGATCTCCTCTTTGGGCAAACCGAAAACCTTACCGAGTTCACGTACCGAAGCCTTGAATTTAAAGGTGTTATATACGCTGATCAAAGCTGTATGCTTAAAGGTTCGAAAGATAAAGTTGGTGATATCATCCCGGTCACGCCAGGAAAAATCAATGTCGAAATCAGGCGGGTTTTTCCTGTACAGGTTGATGAACCTTTCAAAGTAAAGGTCAAGTTCAATGGGGTCTACATCTGTAATTCGCAAGAGATAAGCTACAATGCTGTTGGCTCCGCTACCCCTGCCAACATAATAATAGCCTTTGCTTCTGGCGTATTTTAAGATCTTCCAGTTGATCAGAAAATAAGAGACAAACTGCTTTTGCTGAATAATCTCCAATTCTTTTTCCAGGCGATTAAAAATACGGGTCCCCAGTTTTTTATAGCGGTACTTCAGGCCCTGATAAGCTAATTTTCTCATGAGCCTGAAATCGAGTTCTTCATTGCGGGTATAGGTTTTTTGATTTTTGGGGACCTTGTTCTCAAAATCAAATGTAATATGGCATTGTTCCAAGACCTGTTGGGTATTTCGAATGATCTGGGGGTACTCTTTGTATAATTCACATAATGCTGAAACAGACAGCATGGTATCTGTTTCCCCTCCTTGCTCAGAAAGGGGAAGTTTACTCAATAAGGTATTGTTGTCGATTGCTCTTAATAGGCGATGTGTATTAAAACCTTTTTTATTTTGAAAGGAGACTGTTTGCAGGACAACCAGTTTTTCCATGGGGTATTTCAGCTTGGAAAATTTTAATCTGGGCAGGTCACTGGGCCTCACTCCCAAAAACTCATTTTTATTCAAAGGACGATCTAACTCTTTTGAAAAGGGATAGATCACAAATACTTCCGGTATGATCGGAGGCTCTGTTGCCACAATGAATTCTTTTTGATGAAGTAAGCCACTGAGGTATTCATTGATATAGCGGAAACCCTTGTTGTTTTTGGCCAGTAAAACAAATTCTTGCTGTACGCCATTTCTAAAATCAACTCCTATAACCGGGGTTATATGGTACTTGGAGGATAAACGCACAAAATCAATGCAGGCTGTACTGCTGTTTATATCAGTTAAAGCAAAGGTTTTTACCCCTTTTTCTTTGGCCATGACCAGTAAGTCTTCGGGCTTTATAGTGCCGTATCTCAAGCTGTAATAGGTATGTGTATTCAGGTACATCGAGGTGTTAAAAAAGATATTTTTGGAATATGTTACAAAATTAGGTTATATTTGTACCACACCTTGATAAAATATGTACCATTATGAATTTTATTGCAAACAACATCAAACATCTCAGGGAGCTAAAGAACCATACCCAGGAATTTTTTGCCAATGAGCTGAATATTAGCAGGGAACGTATAGCATCTTATGAACAAGGCAGGTCTTCACCACCGGTTGAAATTTTGATCGAGCTTTCCAATTATTTTAATCTTCCTATTGACGTGCTGATCAAAAATGATCTTTCAAAGGCTGAGGATGCCTCTTTTATTCATATTGGAAATCAGCGTATTTTATTTCCTATCAAGGTCAATGAAGATAATGAGGATATGGTTGAGATCGTTGCGGATGACGCTTCTGCAGGTTATCTAAGAGGATATTCTGATCCAGAATATATTGAAAGCCTGAACAGTTTAAAACTACCTTTTTTACCCATAGGAAAGCATAGGGCTTTTCCAATAAAGGGAGACTCCATGCTTCCTATTAAAAGCGGTTCTTTTATTATTGCCCGCTATCTGGAAGATATTCGCCATTTGAACAGTGGTAGTACCTATATCGTACTAACGCATAATGACGGCCTCGTTTACAAAAGAGTTTACGATAAGATCGAGGAACATCAGTGCCTGTTGATGGTCTCAGACAACAGGAAGTACGATCCGTATTATGTTCCAATAAACGAGATTCTCGAATTATGGGAATTTACCTGTCATATCAATTTAAGTGAATACGATGAAAGCGAGATCAATACTGAAAGCATTGCTCAAATGTTGACCAATATCGGGGTACAACTCGAATCGATCAGGAAAAAGGTTAGTTGAAGGGTTTTCTGAAGGGCTCGGAGGTGAGGGCTTCAGACTTGAAGGCCTTACTTCTCACCCCCTCACTTCCGAGGGGTTCACGTGCGAAGGCTTCGCAGCTGAAGGTCTCACTTCCCAACACTTCACTTTTAAAAATCGACATATGTTCTGGCAAGCTCTTTTTTGACAATACCATTACTTCTTAAATTCGAATAATCCCGCGCTGATGAAAACTCCCAGTCAGTATCATTTTTTACCAATCCAGCTTTTACAGGATTATGGTGAATATAATTGAAACAAATTTGTGGATATTGATTTTCAGGTAACATATTAAATACGGCAATTTTCGATTTCCAAAAATTGGGTTGTAGACCCTTAAATGAGTTTATTGCATTGGCTTTTGATGTTTGTCTAAACAAAGATCCTGTAAAATTATTTTCAGCATTAATACTCCTGGTATAGGAGCGAAGCAGGATTCCGATAGATTCATTCAATGTTCTTTTTTTAAGTAGATTGCTTTTTAAAACAAGGCTATCACTTAATGGCATCTTTGATTTTTTTTCATAAAAGAGTTCAACTTCATTTACTAAAATCATCAAATGAAAATGATTTGGCATTAAGCACCAAGCTATGATATCTGCATAGGGGCTTATAAACTCACCCATTTTATGATAAAACAATTGATAATTATTTCTGTCGAAAAATATGTTTTTCCGATTGTTACCTTGGTTATAAACATGATAAAGTCTGTCTTTTTCAAAATCCATAGAAATGATGTTTTTAAGATTCATGGTTTTAGACCTGTAGAAGTAAACTTAAAACTGTAAAGGTTTCACTTCTCACCCCCTCACTTCCGAGGGGTTCACGTGCGAACCCCTCGCGTCTCACCCCCTCACTTCTCACCCCCTCACAATATCACTATTTCATTATTCCATTCCCTCATTATTTCATTTCTTTGTAGAACCTATGAAATTTAGATTCTCAATAGTATGCTTCCTTATTTTTCAAATAACTTCAGCACAGGTTGGAGGAGAGAGGATCTATAATTTTTTGAATATTCCTACATCAGCACCTCAGGCTGCTTTGGGAGGTGAAACCCTTACCCTGATTGACGATGTGAATCAACCTTTATGGAACCCGTCCACGATCAGCAAGTATATGGACAACCAGGCTTCAGTAAGTTATGTAAACTATCTCACTGACGTAAATATTGGGTCCGCTGCTTTTGCCCATACCATTAACCGCCGTTTTGGAACCTTACATGCAGGAATTCAATACATCAATTATGGAGAATTTATAGGAGCAGATGAAGATGGCAGGGAAACAGGCGAATTTGGTGCCCGTGACCTGGCCTTTTCTATAGGCTATGCCTATAATTTCCCCCGATCTGATTTTTACGCAGGAGTAAACCTTAAGTTTTTGAGTTCCAAAATAGAAAATTATGCATCACAAGGTGCTGCAATCGATTTTGGGTTTTTGTACTATTCTGATCTGCGTCCTTACTCATTTACAGCCGTTGTCCGCAATGTGGGCTATCAGTTTTCACCCTATGACGAGAGGAGGGAAGAGATCGCTTATGATATTGCAGTGGGCGCTTCATATGAATTGTCAGATGTCCCTTTAAAATGGCACCTTACCATTAACAGCTTGCAGCAATGGAATATTGCTGTTGCGAACCCCTCCAATGATGAAACGGACCTTGACGGGAATACAAACTCAGAGGATATTAATGCCTTTCAAAATGCCATCAGGCATTTTGTGATAGGAGCGGAGTTTTTTCCAAAAAAAAAATTTAGTGTAAGGTTGGGTTATAATTTTAGAAGGGCAGCTGAACTGAAGCTCACAGAAACCAGAACCTTTGCCGGGGTCTCTGCGGGGTTTGGGTTAAAAATGGGTAGGCTAAAGTTAGATTATGCCTTTACTAAATACCATCCCGTTGATAATTCAAGTACCTTTACACTCTATATTGATTTAACAAGAAAAGGATTTTAAAATGAGTCGGA
>JBFFLO010000198.1:0-5562 GCA_041554895.1 Lutimonas sp.
GTTGGAATGGATCAGGTACAGGCCACCATGGAATCGGGTTTTGGCGCTTTACTGGATATACCGGGACTCAACTACAGGGTACATTTGTACGAAGAGGCTTATAAGAGATTTCCTCAGGGGTTTCTGCTAGGGTCTGAAACAGCCTCAACGGTTAGTTCAAGAGGGGTCTATAAGTTTCCTGTTGAACAGGGTAAAATGAAACAGTACAGTGATTTTCAATCTTCGTCTTATGACCTGGAGTATTGTGATTGGTCAAATTTACCAGATGATGATTTTGTATTGCAGGATGATAAGCCCTGGGTCATCGGGGAGTTCGTTTGGACAGGGTTTGATTATTTGGGAGAACCAACCCCGTATGATGAAATGTGGCCGTCGAGAAGTTCTTATTTTGGTATTTGTGATTTGGCAGGTTTGCCTAAGGACCGTTATTATTTGTACCGCAGCAGATGGAATACGGATGAGGAAACTTTGCATATCCTGCCCCATTGGAACTGGGAGGGAAGAGAAGGCCAGGTGACACCTGTCTTCGCATATACCAACTATCCCAGTGCAGAGCTTTTTGTGAATGGCAAAAGCATGGGGGTTCAGCATAAAAATGATTCCAGCCCTCAAAACCGCTACCGTTTGATGTGGATGGATGTAACTTATGAACCAGGAACTATTGAAGTTGTTGCTTATGACAAAGATGGCAACAAGAAACTGTCCAAGAAAGTCAGTACTGCCGAGAAGCCATATCAATTAAAACTGGAAGCGGATAGAACCAGCCTAAAGGCTGACGGAAAGGATCTGGCCTTTGTCACTGTATCGGTGGTAGATCGCGATGGCAGACCTTGTCCTACAGCCACAAACCAGTTAAAATTCAAAGTAAAAGGAGAAGGAACCTATAGGGCAGCCTGTAATGGCGATGCCACTTCATTGGAAATGTTTCATGAACCCACCATGCAATTATTTAGTGGTAAACTTGTGGTCTTGGTGCAATCGACCAAGGATCAAGGCGAAATCAATTTAACAGTTACAGGAACAGGCTTAAAAAAGGCTGAATTGCCTTTACAAAGTTTTCAATAAGAATTATTGGATTCAGTATTTGATTCTATGGAAGTAGCACCTAAGGGATTGATCTTTATGGTTTCTGATTTGTAAGAAGCAGGTTTTCCGAAAAGCAACCCTGCTGATCTATTGTTTAAATGCCAAATTCAAGCAGAGGAAATATCAATATTTGATCAGTACATGTGGAAGGATAAAGTGTTATTATGGAAAAATCATACGAACATCTGATTCCATAAGAACATTAAGGTCAATATCGCCTGAATTCAATTGAATAATTGTTAAAACTTTTAAATTATCCTTATCTTTCGTTGTTATAAAATAACATCTGAGCAACCTAAAAAGGAGCATCTGGATGTCGCATAAATTTACAGATAATGGATTTTATCGATTACTATAAGATTTTAGGTATAGATAATAAAGCATCGGAAACTGATATCAAAAAGGCCTACCGAAAGCTTGCCCGTAAATACCATCCGGATCTGAACCCGAATGATAAGGAAGCAGAAAGAAAATTCAAGGAGATCAATGAAGCCAATGAAGTGCTCAGTCATCCGGAAAACAGAAAAAAATATGATGCTTACGGAAAAGATTGGAAGCATGCGGAAGAATTTGAGAAGGCCCGTCAGCAGCGTAAGTCAGAGAGTTCTTACCAGCGGTCTGGCCCGGGCCAGTTTTCCGATGAAGGTTTTTCAGATTTTTTTAGTTCCATGTTCGGCGGACGTCGGGGAGGGCAGCGAAACGCTCAATTCAGGGGGCAGGATTTTCAGGCAGCATTGCACCTGAACCTTCAGGATGTATACCGTACCCATAAACGCACGCTTACCATTAACGGGAAAAACATCCGGTTGACGATTCCGGCGGGGGTTAAAAACGGGCAAACCATAAAAATAAAAGGCTATGGAGGAGAGGGTGTCAATGGAGGGCCCAAAGGTGACCTCCATATCACTTTTCAAATCGATAACCATACCAAGTTTAAAAGAGATGGTAATAACCTGTACACAAATTTAGATTTGGACCTCTACAAAGCGATCCTTGGTGGAGAGGTTGTCATTGATACCTTTGATGGAAAGGTTAAACTTAAGATAGCCCCCGAAACCCAGAATGGCACACAGGTAAAGTTAAAAGGAAAGGGTTTTCCGGTATATAAAAAAGAGGGGCAGTTTGGAGACCTGATCATAACGTTTAATGTTAAAATGCCTGTGAACCTGACCCCAAAGGAAAAGGAATTATTTAATGAACTGTCAAAAATGAGATAGATATGGATACTCAAAAATATATACCTGTAGTTCATCTTTGTGATTTATATCAAATTGAAATTTCTTTTTTTAAAGATTTAAATGACATCGGATTGATTGAAATAGTTTCGACAGAGAATAGTTTGTATGTGCATGAGGATAAGCTTTATCAAGTTGAAAGAATTATCAGGATCCACCGGGAATTGCATATAAATGTAGAGGGGATAGATGTAGTTATGAACCTTCTTGAAAAAGTCGATAAATTGCAAAATGAAGTGTATAGTATGCAAAGCCGTTTAAGACTGTATGAAGATGATGATTGAAATTAATAAAACATGTTATATGACACACCTATTGAAAATTGCTTTTACTTTTCTTTTCCTTACAATGATTTTATCCTGCTCAGACAAGAACCACAATCCTTCCCAGACACATATGAGTTCAGCACCTGATCAAGATGGCTTGTGGTTGTCATATAGTAAGGCAGCCACGATTTTCAAGCTCTGGTCACCAAATGCTGATCAGGTAAAATTGCATTTGTACGAGAAAGGTCAGGGAGGGGAGGCTTTAGAATCCTATGATCTTGAGATGGGGTTGGGAGGTTCACCCTGGGTGAAAAGGATCGATAAGGATTTGAATGGTATTTATTATACCTTTCAGGTGATGATGGATGGGAAATGGCTCGATGAAACGCCAGGTATCTATGCCAAAGCTGTTGGAGTCAATGGGAAAAGAGCCATGGTACTCGATCTTGAAAAAACTGATCCCGAAGGATGGGTAAAGGACAAAGGGCCAAGGCTTATTTATCCTAACGAAGCCATTATTTACGAATTACATATCAGGGATATGACCATACATCCTGAATCCGGTTCTACCATGCCGGGAACTTATTTGGGCCTGGTCGAACCCGGGACCAAGGGTCCTGATGGGGTGACTACCGGGATTGATCATTTAAAAGAATTAGGGATCAATTATGTGCATTTACTGCCAACCTTTGATCATTATGCTATCAATGAAAGCCGCCTGGATAGTGCCCAATTCAATTGGGGATATGACCCTCAGAATTACAATGTGCCTGAAGGATCCTTTTCATCAGATCCGTTCAAGGCTGAAGTCAGGATCAAAGAGTTTAAGGAAATGGTTAAGGCTTTCCATGATCATGGTATAGGTGTTATTTTGGATGTCGTATACAATCATACCGGGCGTACAGAAGAATCAAATTTTAATCTGGAGAATCCGGGATATTATTATCGATTCAAGGAAGATGGCACTTATTCTGATGCTGCGGCCTGCGGTAATGAAACGGCCTCAGAGAAAGAAATGATGCGTAAGTTTATATTGGAGTCTGTAAGTTACTGGGCCGAAGAATACCACTTGGACGGTTTTCGTTTTGATCTGATGGGTATCCATGATATCAACACGATGAACGACGTAGCTAAAACCTTAAAAGAGATCAACCCAAATATTTTCGTTTATGGAGAGGGCTGGACAGCAGGTGATTCACCATTGCCTGAAAAGGACAGGGCTTTAAAAAAGCATATCAAACAGATGCCTCAGGTTGCTGCTTTTAGTGATGATATCCGAGATGGTTTAAAAGGGTCCGTTTTTGAAGATAAGGGTACAGGCTTTGTAGGTGGGGCTGAAAATACCGAGGAATCAGTAAAATTTGGTATTGTTGGATCAATTGACCATCCACAGATAGATTATACGCAGGTAAATTATTCAAAAGAGGCCTGGGCCAACGACCCCTGGCAGGCTATATCATATGTGTCCTGCCATGACAACCATACCTTATTTGACAAGTTGAAGGTATCTAAACCAGATGCTGATGCGGCAACGCTGATAGCCATGGATAAACTGGCTAATGCGGCAGTTCTAACCTCTCAGGGTGTCGCTTTTCTTCATGCCGGATCAGAGATGTTAAGAACTAAAAATGAGGCGCATAATTCTTACAACCTGCCGGATTCTATCAATCAAATTGACTGGAATTGGAAAGCGAAAAATAAAGCGGTCGTTGATTATTATAAAAATTTGATCGCCTTGCGCAAGGCACATCCGGCATTTAGAATGATCTCAGCAGACCAGGTAAGAGCGCATCTTGCTTTTAAAAAAACAGAAGATGGCTTGATTTCTTACGAGATCACCGGTCATGCCAACGGCGACGACTGGAAAAACATTTTAGTGATCTATAATGCCAGAGAGCAAGCTGTGCCATATCCGATTCAGGGTAACTGGCAAATTGCCGTTAGGGGAGATCGCTTCGATTTGGAAACAGGAGCTGCTGTTAAAAATAATATTGAGGTGCCTGGCATTTCTATGTTGGTGGCGTTTCAGAAGTAGTACCCTCGCTAGGAATCGAACCTAGATCTAAAGTTTAGGAAACTTTTGTTCTATCCGTTGAACTACGAGGGCATTGAATTAATCTTTTTTAAGCCATATTGAGCTCACAAATATAATTGTTAATTGGAATATGGTAAAGCTTAATGCAAGAGTTTTTTTATATTTAGGTCACTTTACAAATATTATTGATATGTCTTCTGTTCCATCAATTAAATCCATTGCTTTTTTTCTTTTTTTATTTGTCTTCAATGCCTCTGTTTTGGCACAGATTGACCCCTTAACATCTCCAGATGGAAGAATTTCCCTCCAAGTGAATACCGAAGGTCAAGTTAGCTGGACGGTTGCACTTGATAATATTGCGGTCATAGAAAAGGCCGTCATTTCCATGACGATGGACAGGGACAGGGTTTTAGGGATAAAACCAATTGTAAAAAAGGTACAAGTAGCAGCTCGGGAAGAACTGTTCGAACCTCAAATTCCACACAGGGATGCCCGTATCGAAAGTAACTTTAATGAAATGACGATAGACTTTAAAAGTTCGTATCAGCTTATTTTTAGGGTATATGATGATGGAGTTGCCTATAGATTCATAGATAATAGTAAAAAGGAGACAATTGTGTACGGGGAAGAACTGAGTCTTCAGTTTCCTGAGGGAGCAAAGGCTTTTTTTCCAAAAGAGGAATCCATGTATTCACATAATGAAAGGATTTACCTTCACATGCCCTTAACAGAATTGGCGCAGGATGATTTTTGTAGTTTACCTGTTCTGTTTGAAAACAACACTTCTAAAATCTTATTTACAGAAGCTTCACTGCATGATTATCCGGGAATGTTTTTAAGAAATACTGACAATGGGATTTTAAGGGCAGATTTTCCTAAATATGTTTTAAAAGCGGTGGCCAATGAAGCCCAGTCACCAGACCGGAATCAAATTTTGCAA
>JBFFLO010000199.1:0-5523 GCA_041554895.1 Lutimonas sp.
AAGTGCTCTTCTGGCCTCTCCGTTTGATTTTAAAAAACCTGTTTTTTCATTTAAAGCTTCAACGATATCTATACCCTTTTCTAATTCCGCTTTGTCGATTTCAGCTTGAGGCACCCCTTCAAAAACATCCAGAAAAGTTTGTTCATCAAGGGTTTTAAGATCATCAGCCGTCGATCTGCCAAATAAGATCTGTGACGCTTTTACAGCATTTTCATAGGCTTCTTGACCATGACACATAATCGTAACCTCTTCACCTACTTTTTTTTGCAATATTCTTAGGTGTGGTGCTTCTTTATGCGCTTCAATAAGTTTTTCAACGGTATCCCGATCGAGGAAAGTGAAAATCTTGATATAATTCTCAGCATCCATATCTGAAGCGTTAAGCCAATATTGATAAAATTTATAAGGGGACGTTCTCTTGGTGTCGAGCCAGATATTTCCGCCTTCGGTCTTTCCAAATTTTGTGCCATCGGCCTTGGTTACCAAAGGACTGGTTAAAGCATAGGCCTTTCCTTGTAGTTTTCTTCTAATCAACTCGGTACCGGTAGTAATATTACCCCATTGGTCACTCCCTCCTATTTGTAACCTGCAGTGCTTATGCTTGTATAAATGAAGAAAATCATAGCCCTGAACAAGCTGGTAGGTGAATTCCGTAAAACTCATGCCCTCTTTTGACTCGGCATTGATACGGTTCTTAACAGAATCCTTGGCCATCATATAATTGACGGTGATATGTTTTCCGATATCCCTTGCAAACTCAAGAAAAGAAAGATCTTTCATCCAGTCATAGTTATTGACCATTTCAGCCGAATTCTCTATAGCTCCTGAAAAATCAATAAACCGTTCCAGGGTCCTCTTTACCCCTTTTATGTTCTTGGCCAATGTTTCTTCATCAAGTAAATTCCTTTCATTAGACTTCCCTGAAGGGTCGCCAATCATACCTGTTGCGCCACCTACCAAGGCAATTGGCTTGTGTCCGGACTTTTGCAAATGCATCAATAAAATGATCTGTACCAAACTGCCAATATGCAATGAGTCTGCAGTTGGATCAAAGCCAATATAAGCGACTGTTGATTCCTTTTGCAATTGTTCTTCTGTACCAGGCATGATATTATGCAGGAGTCCTCTCCAACGCAGTTCTTCAACAAAGTTCTTCTTCATTCTTTGAAATTTGCAGCAAATATAAAAAAGAAAGCCTTGTTTGAATTCATATCTTAGAAATATTCACTCAAATTATGAGATTTATCAAAGCTTCAGTATCATTCAATTGTTTATTTTCGCAGTATGATTTTGGTAACCGGCGGAACTGGCTTGGTGGGCTCCCACCTATTGTATCATCTTTTACTCGAAAATGATAGTGTTCGCGCTATTCATCAACAAAACAGTGATCTTAATGCGGTAAAAAGGGTTTTTCAATTTTATGGCCCTGATGCAGAAAATCTTTTCAACAAGATACGTTGGGTTGAAGCTAGTTTAAATGACATTCCTGAGCTTGAAAAAGCATTTGAGAATGTAAAATATGTTTATCACTGTGCTGCAATCATCTCTTTTGCATCAAAAGACTATCAAAAAATGAGGAGGGTCAATATATATGGTACAACAAATATTGTGAACCTATGTATAAGCAATCAAGTCGAAAAACTTTGTTTTGTGAGTTCTGTGGCAGCCATTGAAAATGGCATTGAAGGTGAATTAATGGATGAAACGGATAATTGGAACAATGCTACTGATAAAAGTGATTATGCCATCACAAAGTATGGGGCAGAAATGGAAGTTTGGAGAGCCTCTCAGGAAGGTATTCCTGTAGTCATTGTTAATCCTGGCGTCATTTTGGGCTCCGGGTTCTGGCAAAAAGGTTCTGGCAGGCTTTTTAGCAATGTCCAAAAAGGACTGAAATTTTATACAGAAGGAGTCACTGGTTTTGTTGGGGTGCAGGATGTGGTTAAAATCATGATCCTATTGATGAGTTCAACCATTTCAAATCAACGTTTCGTCATAATTTCAGAAAATATCTCTTATAAAAATATCTTGTTTATGATTGCTGATGCCCTTGGAAAACAGCGGCCGAAAATCAAGATCAGCAAATTCATCAGTAGCTGTATGTGGAGAATAGAATTTTTAAGAAGCAAAATAACCCTTTCAGATCCATTATTGACGAAATATACTGCAAAATCAGCTTTGTCAAACCATCCTTACACGGCGGAAAAAATAAAAAATGAACTTGATTTTGAATTTGAGCCTATCAATAGCTGTGTAGAAAAAATCGCACAGGATTTAAAGGCTTAAGTTGATGTACTATCCTGAAAAGAAATTACTCCTTTATCACTGATGTGTTAGCAATACTATCTTTCTTTCTTATGACCTCTTCCCTATATATTGTGGCGTCTGCTATGGAATCTTTTACAGGTTCCATGATTTTTTGAAGATTTCCTATTCTGCGTTCCACTTCTTCAAAAATTTCTTCATATTCCTGAATATGGGCAGTATAGTACAAGTTAGACTCGGCAAACCGGGTACTGTCTATATTGTATTTTTCATAAACCAGAGACATGTAGTTCCTGCTCTTCTCCAAATGAACATTTTGTATATTTGAAGTTCCTACAGCCAAATGCATATCATAGAGCAAATCGATCATTTGGGCCTTACCGATCAATCCTTCAGGCTTTGGATAGGTTACCTTGTCTTGGCAACCAAGTAATAAAATCACTAATATTATGAAATAAATTATTCTCATTCTCGGTCAAATAGCAATCGCTTGCCTTTTATTTGATCATTAAAAACCCCTTTGTTATATATCAAATGGCCATTTACAAAAGTATGGGTCACCTCAGAATGAAAAGTGGTTCCTTCAAATGGAGACCAACCGCATTTATACAGAATATTCTCCTTAGCAACCGTTTGACTCTTTTCAAGGTCAATCAACACAAGATCAGCAAAATAACCCTCCTTAATAAAACCTCTTTTCTCTATCTTAAACAATCGGGCCGGATTATGGCACATTTTCTCGACGACTTTTTCCAGACTGATCTTTTCTTGCTTTACGGCATCTATCATAGCTAAAAGGCCATGCTGTACCAAAGGGCCTCCACTTGGTGCCTTGGTATAAATCTGCCTTTTCTCTTCCATAGTATGTGGCGCATGATCTGTTGCTATCACATCAATCCTATCATCAAGTAAGGCTTTCCAAAGTCCTTCTTTATCTGCTGCAGATTTCACGGCAGGGTTCCATTTGATAAAAGCGCCCTTTTCCTTATAATCTCTGTCATCAAACCACAAATGATGAATACAAACTTCGGCTGTGATCTGCTTCTCCTCGAGCGGTATTTTATTTGTAAAAAGATCTGTTTCAATAGCAGTTGATAAGTGAAAAACATGAAGCCTTGCGCCTGTTTTTTTTGCAAGTTTTATGGCTTTTGACGAAGATAAATAGCAAGCCTCTGCGCTTCTTATGACAGGATGCATTTCCATTGGAATATTCTCCCCATAAATGCTTTTTTGCTTGTCTAAATTATTTTTTATAGTCGTCTCGTCCTCGCAGTGGACCGCTATAAGGAGTTTTGTAGATGAAAATATTTTTTCGAGTACTTCTTCGTTATCTACTAACATATTACCTGTTGAAGAACCCAAAAACAACTTAATCGCGGCTACATTTTTAGGATTTGTTTTTAAAAGCTCCTCAAGGTTGTCATTTGTTCCCCCAATCATAAATGAGTAGTTCGCATATGAATCTTTTTCCGCTATTTTAAACTTATCTTCAAGCAATTCCTGGGTTGTTGCCTGGGGTACCGTATTCGGCATTTCTATGAAAGAAGTAATTCCTCCGGCTACAGCTGCCCTCGATTCGCTGGCTATATTCGCCTTGTGCGTAAGTCCTGGTTCGCGGAAATGGACTTGATCGTCTATAATTCCAGGGATCAAAACCTTTCCTGAGGCATCAATAATCTTGGTGTTTTGAGGAAAATATTCAATGTGTTCACTAATTTCCTTGATCATTTCACCCTGGATCAGCACATCGCACATCGACATGATCCCTTCATTAACAAGGTTCGCATTTTTTATTAAGGTGTTGATAATCATAGTTTTCTACTTAGTTGATGGTTTTGGCAATCCAGCCAATCTCATTTTTATAATACCAAATACCGCTTCCGTAATGATCGTTTTGCTCATTTTTGATTCTCCAAGAGTCCTATCGGTAAAAATAACCGATACTTCCTGAATATTAAAACCATGTTTCCATGCTTTAAATTTCATTTCTATCTGAAAGGCATAACCGACAAATTTTATTTTATCCAATTGGATCTTCTCCAGCACCTTCCTGTTGTAACATACAAAACCAGCCGTTGTGTCATTAAAAGGCATACCGGTTACAAAACGAACATATTTTGATGCAAAATATGATAATAACACCCTTTTCATTGGCCAATTGACCACATTAACTCCTTTTGAATATCTGGAGCCAATGGAAACATCCGCCCCTTCTTTAACACATTTGTCATATAACCTAACAAGGTCTTTCGGGTTGTGCGAGAAATCAGCATCCATTTCAATAATGTAATCGTATTTTCTTTCAATGGCCCATTTAAACCCATGAATATAGGCCCTTCCCAGACCATCCTTTTTCTTTCTTATCTCAAGAAAAAGACTTTTGGGATGTTCCTTTTGTAATTCCTTGACAATATCAGCTGTTCCGTCAGGAGAACTATCATCAACAATTAGTATATCAAAAGATTTTGTTTGAGAAAAAGTTGCTCTAATGATCTTCTCAATATTCTCCTTCTCATTAAAGGTGGGAATAATAACTAGCGTATCTTGCATAATACTTATTTAGTAGGGCAAAGGTAAAATAAATAATTACTAATTTTGTGTTAAGAATATGCTTAATGAAAATATTAAAAAATCCTAAGTTTCAATTTTTTTTCATACTTCTTATATTTCTTGTAATCAACCTATTTCAAAGTGCTTTTACCTACCTCTTCGAAGACGAAGCGTATTATTATGTATGGTCAAAGGATCTTGCTTTCGGATATTTTGATCATCCACCTATGGTAGCGCTTTGGGCCGCCATTGGAAATAGTGTTTTTAACGGGGAACTTGGCTTAAGGTTACTAAGCGCCATTAGTTTTTGCTCTATGCTATGGATCATTTGGTCTATGATAGATTACAAAGAGAAATGGAAGCAGGTGCCTTTGTTTTTTCTTGTCGTTATTTCCTTAACTTTTTGGCAAGTCTTTGGCTTTATTATAACACCTGATACACCCTTGTTGCTTTTCACGGCCTTATTTTTACTGGCTTATAAGCGATTTCTTGCAAATGAGAGCCTTGTAAACATGCTGTTCCTGGGTTTTAGCATGGCTGGAATGCTTTATAGTAAGTACCATGGCATTCTTGTTATTGGTTTTGTAGTTATCTCTAATATTAAATTATTAAAAAAACCCAGGTTTTGGATGGCTGGCCTTTTGGGTTTGATTCTTTTCATTCCCCATCTTAACTGGCAATATCAAAACGGCTTTCCATCTTTTGAAT
>JBFFLO010000200.1:0-5499 GCA_041554895.1 Lutimonas sp.
GTCAAATAGGTCCTGACATTCTTTGCCTTACATCTCATCGAGATCTCGGGCAGGTCATCCAGCGTAAAATTAATCGAGGCTCTTGCCCTCATATTCAATTGCTCTACACCAAAATAAACAGAATCTGCTCCATTGTCAAGAGCGGCTTGCATGGATTCAAAATTCCCGGCAGGCGCCATCAACTCAATTTTATTATTTCCGTTCAATACCATAATAATTCACTTAGTTTTTTAGAGCCGCAAAATTACGATTTATTATTTAATCAATAATTACCTGTTAAAAATTAAGTGCTTGTGACTAAATTTGACATAATTTAAACAAACGCACATTTAATTAAACATTGAGCCCTATACATAGTTAATTATTTAAGATATTTGCAGCTTCAAAAATGAAAATTTTAAATTAAAAAAAAATGAAAATTGCAGTAGTAGGAGCTACCGGAATGGTAGGCAACGTCATGTTAGAAGTGCTGGAAGAAAGAAATTTTCCTGTTACAGAATTGTTAGTAGTGGCCTCAGAGCGATCTGTGGGCAAAACCCTGACTTACAAGGGTAAAAAGCATACCGTTATTGGACTGCAGGAGGCGATTGATCAAAAGCCCGACATAGCCCTGTTTTCTGCAGGAGGAGGCACCAGTTTAGAATGGGCCCCAAAATTTGCTGCTGCAGGCATAACAGTTGTTGACAATTCATCTGCATGGAGAATGGACCCAAGCAAGAAGCTTATAGTTCCGGAAATCAATGCGGGAGAATTGACTTCAAATGATAAAATCATTGCCAATCCGAATTGCTCGACCATACAGATGGTGGTGGCTCTGGCCCCATTGCATAAAAAATACGGAATTAAACGCCTGGTCATCTCAACGTACCAATCCATATCCGGAACAGGTATCAAAGCCGTTAAACAACTTGAAAATGAATACCAGGGAATTAAAGGTGAAATGGCTTATCCTTACCCTATTCACAGAAATGCCCTGCCGCATTGCGATGTTTTTGAAGACAACGGCTACACCAAGGAAGAAATGAAGCTGGTCAATGAAACCAGAAAAATTTTAAATGACGATAGTATTGCCGTTACGGCAACTGCCGTAAGGATCCCTGTTGCTGGAGGTCATTCTGAAAGTATCAATATCGAGTTTAAAAAAGATTTTGACGTCAATGAAGTCAGACAATTACTTCACGAGGCTGAAGGAGTGGTGGTGCAAGACAATCTGGATACCAATACATATCCTATGCCCATCTATGCCCATGGTAAAGATGATGTATTTGTTGGGAGAATCAGAAGAGACGAATCACAACCCAATTCTTTAAATATGTGGGTTGTAAGTGACAACCTAAGAAAAGGTGCCGCAACAAACACTATTCAAATTGCTGAATACCTAATCCAGCATGGCTTAGTTTAAACCATGATAAATCCAAAAAAAAAGCTGTTTTCAATGAAAACAGCTTTTTTTTTATTACACTTTACTCGGTTTTTTGACTTTTAGAACATCCTCAATGATCTGTTCCAAATTGTGCTTTGGAAGGGCTCCCTGTGCCATTTGAGGCTGCTCCCCTCCGGGACAGAACAACATGGATGGAATGCTTCTTATTCCAAAAGCGGCAGACAATTCCTGCTCTGCTTCGGTATCCACTTTATAAATGTCAATTTTTCCTTTATACTCTTCTGATAACTCTTCTAAAATCGGAGCAACCATTTTACAAGGCCCGCACCAATCTGCATAAAAATCTATAATACAAGGTTTATCACCTTCAAATTTCCATTCTTTATTATCTTCGAAATTAAACACCTTCTTTAAAAAGGTCTCTTTGGTCAACAATTCAGTCATAATATTTTTTTTATCTGTTAAATACTGTTTTTCAATTTAATAGCAATTTATGTTCCACTTTATAAATCTGTACAAAGTGACGTAAATTTTGACATTATGTCGGTTACTATAGTTACAGTCGGATAAGTTGTATTAACATTACAACAAGTTAATATCGTTATTGCAGTAGTGCTCTTGTTAGCTGCTGGCCCTTAAAACAAAAGACCCTGCCATCAAGGCAGGGTCTTTTATAAAACTATACTTCTATATTTGCTTTCTTCATGCTATAGTGAAATTCCTGATAGAGTTCCAGCAAATTCATAATGGCAGTGATCAGATCTTTTGTCTCCAATAAATTTCCAAAATACAAGGTTGTATTCTTAGCGCTGGATTCTTCAGATCGAATCCTGTTGATTTGCCTTTCAATCGACTTCGACACATGTTCAAAAAGCTGGTGCTTTTCATCAACGATCCTGGATATATCACCAAACCTTCTTTCATGGAAAATAACAGCAATTTCCTTAAGCATAATAGACAATTGCTCATCAATGTTTTTAAGATCCTCAATTTGATCTGGCTTAAGCTGTTTATGATTGTTGTGCACATGCTTAAAACTAGCTTTAGAGATATAACTAATGGATTGGGAAATATCTTGCAGGTAACCCAAAACCATTAAATAAAACCTGCTGGCTTCAACAGAAGCGTCATCAAGAGACTTTATAAAGTAGAAAGCTTCATCTTTCAAGGCATCAACCTCTGCATTTAACTTGAGCACGTGTTTTTCTGTCTTTTTTAATTTACCGAGATCCTGAAAAGATAAATTGATGACAACATTGGAATATAATTTATCTACCCTTGAAATTACTTCCGAAATATGATCGGAGGTTTCTTCAATCACTTCCTTAGCAGTGATCAATTCTTCTCTTTTGAGGACTTTCTTTTGAGCGGTCTCTTTTTCTTCTTTTTTATGTTTTACAAAGTTCCTTGCCAAAATAAATAATACCAATAACAACAGTAAGCTAACTGCGGTGATACTTCCCAAATGGATGAGGTAAGTGAAAATACCAGCAGTAACAAAAGCAATAAAAGCTGTAAAAAACCAACCTCCAATGACATTGAGCACTCCGGCAACCCTATATACCGCACTTTCTCTATCCCAGGCACGATCTGCCAGGGATGTACCCATGGCAACCATGAAAGTTACATAAGTGGTGGATAAAGGCAATTTATAAGAAGTCGCGATAGAAATCAGGATACCCGCCACCATAAGATTTGTAGACGCCCTTACAGCATCAAAAGCAGGCAACTCGAATGTTTTTTTCTTTGGCAGATTAACTACCGGTTTTTCGAATCTTTTCCCAATATTTTCCTGCAATGATTTGGGCAGCACAAAACTCAGGCCCTTGGTCAATCCTAAAGTAGAACGAACAACGGCTCTGGAAAGTGAATTTGGCTGAAATCTTTCATGGCCTTCACTTTGTCTTGCCAGGTTCACCTCAGTGGCTGCGACCTTCTTGGCTTTTGAAGAAAACCACAGGGTAACTACCATGATCATTCCGGCTATAAACAGGAAGGCTGCAGGAGTAGGTACTTTTCCTGCAAGTACACTCATATTAAATTCATTGGCCGGCATGCCTGACGCCATCCATGCCTCATAAGAATTCCACGCTGCCATGGGTACCCCAATAAAATTCACCAGGTCATTGCCTGCAAAAGCAAGCGCCAATGCAAACGTACCTACAGTAATAATGATTTTATATAAATTAATATTTAGAAACTTTGTCAATACATATGATAATGAGGTCCATAAGGCGAACGCCATACCAATAATGTATAGTTCATTGCCTTCGAGCAGACCTTCTATATCCTTATAATATGCCGTCCCCTTAAGGCCTTTCATAAATATAAAATAGGTAATAGACGTTAAGGCGATACCGCTGAACAATGCGCCATAGACCTTGGGTTTCTGCTCAAAGTTAAAGGTTAGGAACAAACGTGAGAGGTACTGAACCAAAGCACCAATTGAAAAGGCCACGATAACCGACAGAAATATCCCGGAAATGATCAAAACCGCCTTTTCGGTGTTGATGTACTGCGAAAGGTTGGCTATGGTTTCAGTATCGGAAACTGCAATCTTGATGAGGGCCATGGCAACTGCCGCTCCTAATAATTCAAATACAATGGAAACAGTTGTTGATGTTGGCATACCTAAAGTATTGAAAAAATCCAACAATAGTACATCGGTAATCATCACAGCCATAAATATGATCATGATCTCGTCAAAGTAAAATTCACCTGGGTTGAAAATGCCTTTTCGTGCTACTTCCATCATACCGCTCGAAAATATCGCACCTACAGCAATTCCTATACTTGCGACTATCATGATGGTCCTCATGGACACTACTTTGGATCCAATGGCTGAATTCAAAAAATTTACTGCATCATTGCTTACCCCAACTACAAGATCTATAGCTGCAAGAGCAATCAACGCAATCAACATTAGAATATAGATATTCTCCATTATTTATGGCTTAAAATTATGGTACAAAGCTATGATACAAAATAGGTTCCAATGTTACTTTAATGTTACCATTTCAAAATTCTACGTAACTTTAAGTTAACTTTTATTTTACCTGCTTATGTATATTTTTAACAATTGATATCACCCATTTCGTGCTATATTTGTCAAAATTTGCTCCATGTATAAGATAATATTTCTGCTGTTATTTGTGGCCATCCTGACACAAAGCTGCGAAAAACCGAAAGAACAGAACATGAAAAACGACTTCCAGTATACAAATGACCTCATCAATGAAACCAGTCCATATTTATTGCAACATGCCCATAACCCGGTGAACTGGCATGCATGGAATGATGAGACTTTAGCACTTGCGAAAAAGGAAAACAAACTCCTTTTGATTTCGGTTGGCTATTCAGCTTGCCATTGGTGCCATGTTATGGAACATGAAAGTTTTGAAGATCCTGATGTTGCCGCTATCATGAATGAGAATTTTATCAATGTTAAAGTAGATCGTGAAGAAAGGCCCGATGTCGATCAGGTATATATGGATGCTGTTCAACTCCTCACAGGTAGCGGTGGATGGCCGTTGAACTGCGTGGCCCTTCCTGATGGCAGGCCCATTTGGGGAGGAACTTATTTCCCCAAGGATAAATGGACCAACGCATTGACCCAACTTGCAGACCTTTATAAAAATCAGCCGGAAAAGGCAGAAGAATATGCAGCCAAACTCACCGATGGAATTCAGCAAACGGGACTGATCACTTTAAATGAAGAAGCTGCGGTTTTTGATAAAGCGGAACTACAGTCTGCCATAGATAAATGGATTCCTACAATGGATATCAAGCATGGTGGCCGAACCGGGGCCCCTAAATTTCCTATGCCTGGCAATATTGATTTTTTGTTGCGCTATGCTGTTCAAACTAATGATCAGGAGGTGATGGATTACGTCAACACAACACTGACAAAAATGGCTTACGGTGGTATTTTTGATCATATTGGTGGAGGATTTGCACGATATTCTGTTGATGATCATTGGCACATACCTCATTTTGAAAAGATGCTGTATGATAATGCCCAACTCGTTTCACTCTACTCGAAAGCATATCTGGTAACCAAGGATCCATTGTATAAAGAAGTTGTATATCGAACCATTGATTTTGTAGAAACTGAA
>JBFFLO010000201.1:0-5480 GCA_041554895.1 Lutimonas sp.
CCCAATATAAGTTGTGGAAACTGAAAAATATTGGTCCTTACCATTTTGCCTTCATTTTCCTCATCAATAGGAGCGGCCTCAACATGAGGTAAAGGTGCTTTACGGATCAAAAACCCAAGGACCATTAACACAATCGCCATAACCAGATAGGGCAGAAAAACACTATCAGCCATGGTATCCAGCAATTGATTTTTTTCATCTCCGCTGACCGTTTGTAATTTTTCATTTACCTCATCAATCCCCGAAAGCAAAAGTGCTCCAAAAATCAAAGAACCCAATGCTCCTGCCACTTTATTGGCGATTCCCATTACAGAAATTCTTTTGGCAGCACTCTCAATTGGTCCCAGTATAGTTACATAAGGGTTTGCAGCTGTTTGCAATAAAGTCATTCCTGCTCCCTGAATGAAAATCCCAAGCAGAAACATCCAATATGTTCTTGCATTTGCGGCCGGAATAAACACCAAGGCTCCTAGTGCCATCACAAACAAACCAATGGACATCCCTTTTCTATATCCGGTTTTGGCTAAAATAGCCGAGGCTGGCAATGCCATGACCACAAAGGAAATATAAGATGCGGAAGCCACTAAATAGGATTGCGCTGCCGTAAGTTCATTTATGGTTTTCATAAAGGGGATCAATGCACCATTGATCCAGGTCACAAAACCAAAAATAAAAAATAAAGCGGCAATGATCATTAATGGCACAAAAGAAGATGATTTATTCATATCCAGGGTTTTATCGAATTAAATTTAATAATTTGATCAGTTGTTGATAATCTCGGAAATAAAAATAGCATTTATTACAACGTCGGGATTGATTTTTCTACAAAAAACAAAAATCTTTAGATAGATGACAAGATTTTAGTGCAGTAATCGAAAAATTATAAGCGTCCAAGAAGCCTACTTCATTTTCTGAGATGTTGATTTTTCTTCCTTAAATTCTTGTTTGATTAGTTTCTTTTCTGCTCGAACACTATCTATTTGACCTTTTGTCATCTCTTTTTCCTCGGCAGTTTTCTTTAAACCAAGCTTTTCCAGAAATTCCCGTCCATTAGAAAAATCAAATCTATAAGAAATCCCTACCCCCTGGGTATACCCTTCACCATCGGCTGCGGTAAACTGAATTTCATTTTGTCTGTTGTACACCTTTGCCTGCAATGTTTCTGATCTGTTCAAAGGCATCATTACCTCGACCTCACCGATCACATTTGAATTGGTATTTGATCCTAAAGGAACACCCACCTTGCCGCTAACGGTCACTTTATTGGCAATTCTCGTTGAAACTTCTACTCCAAGTTGATCGTCAGTAATAACATCCTGAGCATTGTTCTGTGTGCCAATATCATAACTAACCCCAACTTGGAAATTTTCATTTTGACTTTCAAGCATATTAGACAAAAGCTGAGAGGCCTTCTGTGCTATTGTCCCTGCGATAGCAGCATTTCCATCAAAATTGGTTCTGCTGTTATTTGTTCTCGCAAATGTACCCGTAGCCAACAGTGAAAAGAACTGGGTCAGTTTATCATCCTCATTTCTTAGTTTAAAATCGAGCTCACTTGCCACGGTAGAACTGGCATTAGGTATTTTTACATCAAAATCAAAATTTGGCGCTGACAAATTCCCTGAGATCATCGTGTATAATTCTACATCTATTTTTCGTGAACCTGAAACTTCATCGAGAAGGATCGAAGGATTTGCTCTGGCATAATTAATTGCGGTAATATCCACCTGAGCATCATATGGATTACCATTCCAGACAATGGTCCCTCCTTTTTGAACAACAAAATCTTTATTGATAATATTTTTAAACTGATACTCTCCATTATCTACCACGAGATTACCATACATTTCGAATTTACCGTTGGTATCAATGTTCAAAGTCAGGTCACCATCTCCCGAACCTCTCAAAATACTCCCTGTTGCCTTATCTAAAACGATCTGGGCAACGGCATCCTTAGTTACATTCAGCCTGAAATTGAGGGTTAGGCCCTTTAATTTTTCAAATATGATCTCATCTTTTTTATCTTTTCCCTGTTCATCTTCTTCTTCATCAAGAGGCTCAAAATGTATCAGTTTAGAGGTATTGACAGTGCTTACGTTGCCTAATGGAACAAAGAATTCGGTACCGGGGTTCGTCGTACCGTTCACATTAATCACCAGATCATCTGTGAATCCCCTTAAAGTAGTCCTTCCGCCTATAAGTCCTGTACCGTAATACAGCGCCCCATCTTTGTCTTCCGTATTTAGCACCAGCAGGTTATCAGTGGTCAGTGAAAGATCGAGAAACCATTTTTTGAACCCCTCATGGGTGATGGTTCCATAAATGGTACCAGTTGTTTGTTGAGCTTTATCACGAACTTTGAAATTTTGAAAATCAAATGTATGTTCATACAACTTGACGACAGATTCACCTTCAAAATCATAATTGACATTCAAATAGGGCAACTCCAAACCCGATTCAACCAGGGTGATCTCCCCTCCAATATCCGGGTTTGTCAGGTTTCCGGTAATCATAGCTTCTCCGCTGGCAAACCCTCTGATCTTTGACAAAACATTCTTTCCCAAGGGGCTAAATGCATTTATCCTGAATCTGTCAAGTTTGGCAGAGGCCAAAATACTGGGCTCTTCAGATGATAGATCTATGGCACCTTGTGCCGTAAACGTTTTTAGACCACTATTCTCAAGCAATAGATCAAAGGTGTAGTTTCGTATATTATCATCAGAGGCTGCCTGAAAATTCAGATCGCCATAATAGTCATTATTTATACTAAAATAATTGATCGTCAAATCAGCAATAGGCAATGTTTTCTTATTTATTGTCCTAAGGTTGATTGAACCATTTACCTTTCCGTCAATAGCAACGCTATCTATAGACGGAGTAATATCAGCCAGGTTGACATTGCTAAGCTTTAGATCAATATTTTTTTGTTGGTCCGAAGTGATCAATCCGGCCAAATGAACCTCCTGATTTTCATTGATCATATTGAAATTATCAATAGCATAGGTTTTGATATCCTTATCGTAAACCACCTTATTTTGATCATTGTTTTCCGGATTGATATGCCAGGTATTTTGCTTAAATGTCAATTCAGAGTGCTTAACTCCAAACACTGATTGATTTTTTTCGTTGAAGGTATGATAAAAGCTAAAGGTGTATTTTTCCTGTTTTTCTTTGCCACCCATCATATCAGCTCTCATAAACAACGTATCATTCAGCATCACGTTTACTAAATTAAGCTCAGAAATCGTGTAATATTTTGAATCTATTTCAGCTACGCTTAACAGGGTATTATACAATGGGTTTTTATTGTCAACTTGTAAGTTGATCTGATTAATCGAATAATCATAGGCTTCAATTTTGGGCGATTTCACTGTAAGTTTAAATACATCCTGATCAGAATTAACTGATCCTCTCACAATGGAATTTGGCCCCAATTGAAGGTCCGGAAAGAACACGTCGATGATCTTGCTGTAAATATTAAAACGAAAATCGAGAAATTGACCCGGCGTAACAGGCTCCTTTTCGTAATTGACAAAAAGGCTACCTAAAGAGTTCATGCCCAAGCTTTTTAATTGACGATACTTAAAGTTTCCTCTAATAAAACCTTCTATGATGTCTGTCGAATTTACTTTTAACTCTCTGATTGTATCCTTGTTTTCAGAGGTTATTGTAAAATCCTTAAAATAATAATCATCATTCTGATTCGAGTAAGAAGCATCTTTAAAACTAATTAAACCCTCTATATTATCAAGGTTACTACCTGTTAGATCCATCTCAATTTTCCCTTTCAAAATCGATTTTTCATCCCTGGTAAATAAGTTTAATTTTAGAAAATCCGCATGGGCTACATCAGCATTAAAATTAAATTTTTTGATTTCTGATAATTCTGCAAGGCCCCTGAATTCTAATTTTATATTAGGATCATCCACGCTTAAATAACCATCAAATTGCTTATCCCTCAGTACGCCGTTGATATCAATATTAGAATAGGTATACCCTTTGTATTGATGCTTGGAAATATGTCCTTTAACTTTTATATTGATCTTATCAATGGAAAGTCCTTGACCTTCAACTTCACCCACCATGGAAAAGTCTCCAATCAATGTATCTTTAACAAATTCCCCCAGTTTAAAATCTACAAGTTCAATTTTACCATGATAAGAAACCAGGTCTCCTTTATCTATATTCAATAATTTCAAATCGACATCAGACATCCCCATCTGAGCGATGGTTCTCAATTGAATATCAACAGAACTTTTTGTAATGGCCACTTTCCCCTGACTCGAAAAGTATCCTATCTTTTCCAATTCTTTAGGGATCTTGGCTCCTAACAGATCAGGCAATAAATTCACCAAATGATCATAATTAGAACTTATTTCCTTGATATTTCCTGTTAATTTGAATGTTTCCGGGTACAAAACATTCTTTAAATGAACATCACCTCTCAATGAAGAATTCCGATCTGATTCCAAGTCAATATCCTCCAATACAAAATCATTGATGGTTCCTTTGGCCAGGGCAGTAAAATGAATGATATCGTGCCGGCCAAACTGTCCGTAAAATTTCTTTAGATCAGAAAGAACCACATCGCACTTTTTAAAATTCGCTTCAATTTGAACTTTATTCGTAAAATCCGACAAATCCCCGGGCTCATAATTGAACACAATATCTGCAACAAGTTGGGATCCTTCTGTAGACAGCTGTGTATCCAAAAAATCCATTCTTGTGTTTGTATAACTAAAATTCGTTTTGAAGTTACTGATGGCAACGTCATGGTTTTCTATCATGCTCGCATCATGTATGTTTGCGCTGACATTTGATCCTAGAATCTTGAAATCATCAAAATTGCCATAAATCTGTTTGTAGAAAACAATGGCTTCCTCTTTTTTGTTCTCGTTAAACAAACTGAAATCAATATTTTCGACAATAATTGAGGAAGAGAACATTTTAAAATCAGGGCTTTCTTTCGTTTCTTCACTTCTGAATTTATTAACAAATACTGAAAGGTTATTGAGCTCTTCATCCTTATAGGTCCTTAAAATGAAAGCTCCATTGTCAAGATAAATTTCTCCAAAATCAAGTTGATTGCTAAAAATATTGCGATAATTTAAAACAGAGGTCTCTAAGCTTTCGACAGAAATGAGCGTATCATTATGATGGTCCCTGATCAATACGTTCTTCAAGGCCACATTTCTAATAGAGGACAGATCAAGTTTCTGAATCTCAATTGAAGTGCCATAATTACTGTTCACCTTATTGGTTACCCATCTTGCAAGGCCCGTTTGAACACTGGAAAAAGAGAGTATAACACTCAACAAAACCAGTAGAAAACTACCTATCAAAAAAACACGAATTGCTATTCTTTTAAACCGCTTGATAATGTATTTATTTCTAAATTTGCATTTTTAAAAGTACAATATTTGTGCCTAAATTTTTCTAATGAAAAAAAAAACTATTCACATACTTTCAATAGAGTCATC
>JBFFLO010000202.1:0-5462 GCA_041554895.1 Lutimonas sp.
CAAGGTTCTTCGATGTTCAGATCCCCGGCCTCGGTTTGCTATCTCTGCTTATTTTCTTGATTATTGTAGGGTTTATCGGAAGAACAATCATTGCTCAACCTCTAAAAAAAGTTTTTAAAAAAGTCATTGACAAAGTCCCTCTTATTAATTTTATTTACGCTGCCTTTAATGATCTTTTTACAGCTTTTGTGGGGAAGGAGAAAAAGTTCAATCAACCGGTCCTGGTGCAGGTAAACCTGAATTCTGATTTGGAAAAACTGGGGTTCATCACTGAAGAGAATCTGGATATCATCAAAGCTGAGGGAAAGGTTGCCGTATACTTTCCACATTCCTATAACTTTTCAGGCGAACTATTCATCGTGCCGCGCACTCAAATAAGAAAACTGGATGTAAATTCAAGCGAGCTTATGAAATTCATAGTTTCCGCCGGTCTCACCGGATGGGCCAAACAACTTTAAAGCCTGAATTTAATAGGAATGTGAACCACCTTTTTTGTTTCGAAAAATGGATCATCAAAATAATCGGCCAGGTTGTACAAGGTAGCACTTGGAAAATTTTGCAGCTCCTCTTTAAGGTCACCTCCCTTTAAATAGAGGATGCCGTTTTTAAGTTCGTGCCTGTTTTTTCTACGGATTTTTTTCCTTACCCATTTGACAAAGTCATCCATCTGGGTCACTGCACGGCTAACAACAAAATCAAATTCACCCTTCACTTTTTCTGCTCTTCCATGAATCGAAGTAACATTTTTTAAACCCAGTGATTCGGCGACGGCCTCAACAACTTTGATCTTCTTGCCAATAGAATCAACCAAAACAAATTGGGTTTCAGGAAACATAATTGCCAATGGAATCCCCGGGAAACCCCCGCCGGTTCCTACATCAAGTACTTTGGAAGATGGTAAAAATTGCTGAACCTTTGCTATCCCCAACGAATGTAAGACATGTTTTACATACAAAGCATCTATATCCTTTCTTGAAATAACATTAATTCTTGCATTCCAGTCAGTGTAAAGATTCTTGAGCATGGAAAACTGTTTCAATTGCACCTCAGTGAGTTCAGGGAAATTTTTAGAGATCACTTCCATTTTTTAAATTTTAAGCAAAAATACAATTAATCTTTTTTGGATAAGCAATGAAGAATTAAGGCCTTTGCATCATTCTCAATAAACTTAAAAATATGTTATTTTTTTGTCAAGAATATGGCTTTATTTTAACAATACTGTGGCAAAAAACCTTTAACTTTGCCAACTGAAATTTGTTAGGTTAACAAAAAAATAAAGGAACACATATGCAAGGGGTAAAATTCGTTACAAGAGATAAGACTAACTTCATCAAAACTCTCAACAAAAGAGTTAATAACTACTTTAAAGAGAACAATATACAGAAAACAGGTAATTGGAAACTATATAGCAAAGCTATTATTATGTTCGCCATTTTCCTTAGTCCATTAGTAATTTTATTAACCGTTGACCTCCCTGTTTGGGCGATGATATTATTGACTGTTATCATTGGAATAGGAATGGCAGGTGTCGGTATGAATGTTATGCATGACGCCAACCATGAATCTTTTTCAAGTAAAAAATGGGTAAATAACCTTATGGGAAGCAGTATCTATATTCTTGCCGGCAATGTTTACAACTGGAAGGTACAGCACAATGTACTTCACCATACGTATACAAATATTCAAGGTTTGGATGAAGATATAGATGCAGGAAGGATCATTCGTTTTTCCAAACATTCAAAATGGTTGCAGATCCATAAATTTCAAAAATACTATTCAATTTTCTTATATGGTTTGTTGACCATAAATTGGGCGATCACGACCGATATCAAACAAATGAACAATTATTTGAAACGCAAATTATCTTATGGGAAATTTCCTAACCCGGCTAAAGAATGGTCAGTTTTAGTCATCACAAAAGTATTGTACTATTCCATTTGGCTGGTATTGCCAATTTTGGTTATGGATATCCCATGGTGGCAAGTTCTCATTGGTTTTTTTGTCATGCATTATACAGCTGGAATGATTCTTAGTGTCGTCTTCCAACTGGCACACGTCATGCCAAATACTGACATGCCAAAACCAAATGAAGAAGGAATGATGGAACATACCTGGGCCATACATCAGCTATACACCACTTCAAATTTTGCGATCAATAATAAAATCGTGAATTTTTATACAGGTGGGTTGAACCATCAGGTGGAACACCATATTTTTCCGCATATTTCTCATATTCATTATAAAAAACTTTCTGAAATCGTAAGAAATACTACAAAGGAATTCAACCTGCCTTACAATGAATACAAAACGATGATCGGCGCGTTTATCGATCATTTCAGACAACTGGATCAACTTGGGAAGCACCCTGAATTTGCATAATTATTAAATATTTAGAATTTTACAATGTCACAACCATTATCCGACAGAATTAAAAGTTTACCCGTATCACAAACTTTGGCTATGGCAGCCAAAGCCAGGGAATTAAAGGAACAAGGAAGAGATATCATTAGCTTAAGCCTTGGGGAACCAGATTTCAATACCCCTGATTTTATAAAAGAGGCAGCGATTCAGGCAATTAATGACAACTACAATTCATATAGCCCTGTAAACGGTTATGCCGACCTCAGAGAGGCTATTTGCAGAAAATTTAAACGAGATAATAATTTAGAGTATAACATTAACCAGGTGGTGGTTTCAACAGGCGCCAAACAATCTATAGCCAACGTGGCCATGGTACTGTTAAACCCTGGGGATGAAGTTTTGCTCCCGGCACCTTATTGGGTAAGTTATTCTGCCATCAGCATTTTGGCCGAAGCTACCTATGTCGAAATCCCTTCTACGATTGACACAGATTTTAAGATCACACCAGAACAACTTGAGGCAGCGATCACTCCCAAAACAAAAATGATTTTCTTTAACTCGCCTAATAACCCAAGCGGTACGGTTTATACGGAAGCCGAATACAGAGCCTTGGCCAAGGTGTTGGAGAAACATCCGAATATATTTATCCTTTCAGATGAGATCTACGAGCATATCAATTATGGTACGCCTAATTTCAGTTTTGCTGCTATAGAGAGCATGTATGACAGGACCATTACGGTCAATGGCGTTGCCAAAGCTTTTGCCATGACAGGATGGAGAATCGGATATATTGGTGCCCCTGAATGGATTGCCAAAGCTTGTAATAAAATGCAGGGTCAAATTACCTCAGGTGCCAATTGTATTGCCCAAAGAGCTACCATAACGGCTTTGGATGAACCAGTTTCCAGAATACAATATATGGTAGATGAATTCAAGATAAGAAGAGATCTTATCCTTGGATTGTTAAGCGAGATCAAAGGAATCAAAACGAATGTTGCACAGGGAGCTTTTTATGTTTTCCCTGATGTTTCCTATTATTTTGGAAAGACCATTGCTGGTACGAAGGTTGAAAATGCTTCTGATTTTGCCATGTTGGTCTTAGAAAAAGCAAATGTCGCCACTGTAACAGGTGATGCCTTTGGAGCGCCTAACTGCATCCGAATTAGTTATGCAGCATCTCAAAAAGAGCTCAAAGAGGCCGTCAAAAGAATTGCTGATCTGTTATCTTAAATAACTCCGTTAGATGAGTTTTAGGGTAACATTTCCAACGCGATGGTCAGATTTTGACCCGAACAATCATATGCGCCATAGTGCTTATAATGATTATGCTGCTGAATCGAGAGTCCGTTTGTTCAAAAAATACGGACTCTCGATGAAAGAGTTCAATGACCTGCATATCGGACCCATTTTATTTCAGGAGCATACAAATTTTCTTAAAGAAATCTCTATGGGAGATGACCTTACCGTCGAAGTTCTGTTAAAAGGCATTTCTGAAAAAGGTGAACGCTTCAAATTTCTGCACAACATTTACAGAGGAGATGGAAAACTTTCTGCCCAGATAGAAATATATGGTGCCTGGATTGACCTTGTTCAGCGAAAACTTACTTCACCTCCTCCAATGATGCAAGGGTTAGTTGAGCAAATGACCAGAACTGATGATTTTGAAACCATCTCTTTAAAAAAACGATAAAGTTTTCCCAGTTTACCTAATTATTCTCAGGCAAAAAAAGACAACGGGCTATTCTAAATCAACACATGGGACGGGTGATGTCACAAGTCTGTCTAGTCCCAATAAATGGGGGGGTTAATGATTGGTTTTGATATTGTCCAGACTGAAAAACGCCCCTTTATTCTCCTTCCTGTCCATAGACTGATCAACAATGAGATAAGCTATGGCATTAAGGTTTCTCAATTCGCAGATCTGAGGCGACAGTTTTGATTTTTCATAGGCCTTTTCGGTATCCTGGTAAAGATAGTTTAAATGATCCATCGCCTTTTCCAGTCTTTCCTTGGAACGAACAATAGCGACCAGATCGGTCATTATATTTTGTATGGTCTTTCTGTTATGAGAGATCAATACATTTTCCTTAGGTACCATGGTACCTTCTTCGTCCCATTCAGGAATCTCCGGCATGGCATCCAGGCTTAAATGACTTCTCTTATTTATGATTTCTTCGGCAATTTTATTGCCGAAAACCAGTGCCTCCAGCAAGGAATTCGAAGCCAGCCTGTTCGCCCCATGCAGCCCTGTTCTGGAACATTCCCCGCAGGCAAACAAGTTCTTTATAGAACTGTAACCATTCCTGTCAACCTCTATTCCACCCATCAGGTAATGTGCTGCCGGAACAACAGGTATAAACTGAGATTCAGGATCAATTCCTAGGCTTTTACACTTCTCGTAGATGTTTGGAAAATGGTTGGTAAATTCTGTCATATCCAAATGAGTACAATCCAAAAATACATGCGGATCTCCTGAAAAGATGAGTTCCGTATTAATCGCTCTTGAAACGATATCACGAGGAGCCAATTCACCTCGCTTATCAATCTTCAGCATAAACCTTTCACCTGCTTTGTTTCTAAGGTATGCTCCAAAACCCCTGACCGCCTCAGAAATCAGGAAGGACGGACTTTCGCCGGGCTGATAAAGAGCCGTTGGATGGAACTGGACAAATTCCATGTCTGTAATCCTGGCCTTCGCACGATACGCCATTGCAATGCCGTCACCCGTAGCAATTACAGGATTGGTTGTTGCCGCATAGACCTGCCCGATGCCACCGGTTGCAAGAACTACTGATGCAGCCAGATAGGTGTCAATTTTATTTGTTTTCTGGTTGAGGATATAAGCTCCATAACAGGAAATTTCACCTTGATCAGTCTTTTCTGTCAAATGGTGCTCCGTAATTAAATCGATGGCAAAATGATAAGGCAAGAGTTGGATATTTGGCAAATTATTCACTTGCTCCAGCAAAGTCTTCTCCAATTCATAGCCTGTTACATCCTTATAATGAAGGATCCTGTTCGTTGAATGCCCGCCTTCCTTTCCCAGGTCGATTTCTCCCGCCAAATTCTGATCGAAATCGGCTCCCCAATTGATCAGTTGC
>JBFFLO010000203.1:0-5452 GCA_041554895.1 Lutimonas sp.
CAATTGTACCGTGCAAGGTTAGTTCCTTTTAGAGATGAAAAGGAAGTGAGGAACAACAATAAGAATTTTGGTGTTGAAGTGCTTGATGAAAAGACAGAAGTCGCCATTGTATATGGCACGCTTCATCCTGATCTGGGTGCTATAAAAAGAGCTGTAGAATCTAATAAACAGCGGAAAGCGACGCTGATTCATATCAATGAATTCCAATTAAAAAAGGAGTCCTATACATTATATGTGCTATACCAGCCAGATACATCCTTCGAAAGTTTATTTGAGGAAATTGAAAAAGAGGCCTTAAACTACCTGCTCATTACCGGCACGCAGACCGATTGGAATTTTTTGAATAATATCCAAAAATATTTTTCAAAGGCAGTAACCGGAGAGGAAGAAGAATATTTCCCGGCTTATCAAGGGGATTTTACAACTTTTTATGTGGAAGACATAGGTTTTGAATCATTTCCTCCTTTGCAAGGCCAGTTCGGAGGTATCAATATCAATGGTGATTACCAAGCCATGATCAATCAAAAAATCAATGATGTATCAACAGAAATGCCCTTACTAGTGACTTTAGAAACCAATACAAATAAAATAGCAGGGCTCTTTGGTGAAAATATTTGGAAATGGAGATCTCATAGTTATGAGCTATTTGATTCTTTCCAACAGTTCGATATGTTTTTCAATAGCCTGATTCAGTTTTTACAGCTTGCTGACAGAGACAAGGATATGGAGCTGTTTTATAAACCTGTTTACCATGCGCAGGAGCCCATTAACATACAAGTTAAAAATTATGACAGCAACTTGAATATAGAACTTGATTCCAAGTTGGTTTTGAAACTTAATGACAGCTTGGATGAAGTTCCCTTTTATGTAAAAAATAATTTTTATGAGGCTCGAATAAAGTCTCTTGCAACGGGTAGTTATGGTTTTGAAGTTAAGGAGCTTGGCTCGGATAAGGTAAAAAAGGGTTCATTTATTGTGGAATCATTTTCATTGGAAGAAGGGAAAACCAGGCCAAATATTGAAGATTTAGAACTTCTGGCACAAAATTCAGGAGGGTCCTTATTTTATCAGGATCAATTTCAGGAGGTCAAAAGTAATTTACTTGATAATTTCGATTTCAGGTCTACCCAAATTGAGCGTAATAAAATGATTTCTTTAATTGATTGGAGATGGCTTTTAGGCCTAATTGTTCTATCTTTGAGCTTGGAATGGTTTCTCCGAAAATATCGGGGTATGATCTAAAAGCCCATTCTATTAATTAGTTTAATATAAATATTTAAAGATGGCACAACAACCACAATTTCAATTCCCAAAAGGGATATTACCCATAGTTTTTATCGGAATCATCCTATTGATTTTTATTTCCAAATCAACAGTAACCATGGATGCAGGGGAGGCCGGTGTTTTATGGAAAAGATTTGGAGGAGGTGTAGTTACTGATCAACCGCCTTTAGGAGAAGGTTTTCACTTGGTAGCACCTTGGAATACAGTGATCGTATATGAAACAAGACAACAGGAATTAACTGAAAAAATGAAAGTTCTTTCATCGAATGGACTGGAAATTCAGCTAGAGGCAACCGCCTGGTATCAGCCGGTAACCGCAGAACTAGGATTTCTTCACCAGACAAAAGGAACGAATTATTTGGATAGGGTTTTAAAACCGGCCATGCGTTCTGCTACAAGAAGTGTGGTAGGTAGATATACACCTGATGAGATCTATTCTACTAAAAGAGATGCGATCCAGGAAGAGATCTTTATTGAAACACAGAAGATCGTTGAAGATCAGTATATTCAACTTAATGATGTGTTGGTAAGAGACGTGACCCTTCCTGCAGCGATAAAAGATGCGATTGAAAGAAAGCTAGGGCAGGAGCAAGAATCACAGGAATATGAATTTAGATTGGAAAAGGCCAAAAAAGAGGCTGAAAAACAAAGAATTGAAGCACAGGGAAAAGCTGATGCGAACAGAATTCTAAGTGCATCACTTAACGACTGGATCCTAAAAGATAAAGGGATCGAAGCTACCTTAAAACTTTCTCAATCACCAAATACAAAAGTAATTGTTGTTGGAGGAGGAGGAGATGGCCTTCCATTGATCCTGGGGAATAACTAAACCTTGATGAAAACTATACATTAACAAAAAGGCCGGAGGAATCCGGCCTTTTTTTAATAGGAATCTTTAACACGTATAATGTCTTTTTTTACCTGGCCCTTTTGTAAGGCCCTGTAGTTCTCATAACATTCTATAACGGCTTCTATGATCTGAAGATCGCTGGCCTTGTTGATAAACCTGTTGGAATAATTACACTCAGTTAGTAAATCGTTCAATTCTTTGCGGCTCATGTCAAGATAGTCCATCATGATTTCCCTGCTGTATTTCTGTTCCATCATATTTCGCATCTGATCACCTTCCTTTAGCTTTCTCAAACGATCCATTTCTTTGGGTTTCTTCCCAAATTTGTTGTACCAGAAATCTACGGGGTTAAAAATTGCACCTAATCCGGAATTGTAATTTCTATTATAGGCATTACCTCTTTCATAAGCCTGTGGCAACCCATTGATATGGATACGACTATAAGAATCCTGAGGAACGTTCTTGGCATCCACCACAAGAACCCCGATAAGCTTATGAGATTTAATGGTAACTTCCTGAATGTTCACTACCTTTTCGTGAATGGCAATCTCAAGTTCGTTACCTTTTAAAAGGTCATTGGTGATCTTTAATTTGATAGATTGATAACCAATATAGGAAATAAAAATAGTGTCATTGACCACAGCCGGAATTTCAAACTGCCCATTGGTATTGGTGATGGTCCCATCAACAGAATTCAGGTTGACCACATGAGCGCTTTGCAGTGGCTTTCTGTCTGTAATGCTGATAATACGACCTTTAAGAGAATGAACACTTAGGTTACGGCGGTTGTCTATAGTATCAAGACCAATAGAATCTAAATCTTTTTCTATAATTTCCTGTGAATGGACATTCAGACTCAAAATGATCAAAAATAATGTGCATACAATTTTTTGCATGGGCAATGATACTAAATATTGAGTTAATTTTTTACTAAAATACTGTGAAAAAAACGTTCCCGTAAAACACTTAAGGAGGTTGTTGTGCGTTATAAGCGCTCTTGTAAACGAACTCTCATCTTAAAACCAACATGCTTCTGATAATACCTGAAGGAACCCATAATGGCTTATATTTTGAAACTTACAATTCCACAATCGAGCTCAATGATTTGGCCCGAAATTCGTTTGCTTTTATCTGAAATAAGGAATTCTGCCATATCTGCAACATCATCAGGCTGTAAATAATTTTTCATCGGATGTCTTTCACGCATTTTCTCTTTCATGATATCATTCCTAAGCAATTTATCAGCCAGGCCTGTCTCAGTAATGGTAGGGGCGATAGCATTAAAACGAATATGGGGAGCAAGCTCAGCCCCCAAAGAACGAACCAAGGCTTCAACTCCTGCTTTAGCCACCGCTATACTTGCATGGAAAGGCATTCCCATTTTAACAGCAACAGTACTAAAAAGCACCACTGATGGATCATTTCCGGATTTTAAAACCTTTACATATTGCTGAATTACCCGAACTGCACCTAAAACATTAATTTCAAAATCATTTTTAAAATCTGTTTCGGAAAGCCTGTTCACAGGTTTTAAATTAATACTCCCAGGACAGTAGATCAAGGCATCTAAATGATCAAATTCAGGAAGTTCATCTGACAAAACATCACAGGTATGATGCTCGATGGTTTCCATAAATTCTTGAGGCTCGGTTCGGCTCAGGTTGATCATTTCATACGACCCTTGCATCTTAGCGATAACTGCCTTACCTATTCCTTTACTTCCGCCTATTACCAGAACTTTTTTCATATAAATATTTTTAATCAATGCTTATTAAAAATGATACCTGATGTATTTTTATCATTTTAGGATTTAATATAATTTTGAAGTTCAACCAGCTTTTCATGCTGTTTGAAAACACCACCGTAGAATGCGGTTACAGTCGCCGAGGTATCATCTTTAATACCTCTTGAAGAAACGCAAAGATGTTTAGCGTCAATAATAACAGCAACGTCCTTTGTATCCAATACTTCTTGAAGTTCTTTTGCAATTTGATTGGTCAATCTTTCTTGAACCTGAGGGCGTTTTGCATAATATTGAACCACTCGGTTCAATTTTGACAATCCAATCACTTTGCCAGAAGAAATATAGGCGATATGAGCCTTTCCTATGATTGGCACAAAATGATGTTCACAATTCGAATAAAAAGTTATATTTTTTTCAACCAGCATTTGCTCATACTGATATTTGTTATCGAACAGCGCAATTTTGGGTTTATTTTTAGGATCAAGCCCGGAGAAAATTTCTTCTACATACATCTTTGCAACTCTTTCTGGAGTTCCTTGCAATGAATCATCTTTAAGGTCGAGCCCAAGGGTATCCATAATTTCAGCAAAATGAAATGCTATGCGCTTTTTTTTCTCTTCATCACCTATTAAAAAGGCCGTGGCCTTCATCGGCGTGTCCATACCCGTTAACAAGTGGTTGTCACCTATTTCTTCATGATCAAGTAGTGCTGTAAGATTTGATTCTTTTTTTGAAAGTAAAGCTTCATTTGTTTTCATAAATGTCTTTTTTTAATGCTGTCTTTTGCTAGCAAAGCATTGGTTTAAGTTTATGTTTCGATTTTGTCAAACAGTTGATCGGAAAAGCTGTTTTTTCTGGGTCTTTGATAAGGTAACCTTGTTTTTAGCTGGGGAATTGTATATCCATCCAAACCATTTATAGCAGTGATGTTACCCTGAGCCAAGTCAATAAATCCATCTTCTTTTAAAAGTTCTTCTTTAATGTACATTCCCATGATTTCACCGATGATCATGATGGTGCCATTGATCTTAAAGTGGTGTTCTTCCCTAAATTGCATATGCAGTTGAACCGGAGCACCCTTAACAAAAGGTGCCTTACATGCATGGTCATAATCTTCTTTTAGACCGGTCATCGAAAATTCTGAAACAGATGCATCGTATTTGGCAGAACAATGATGTGCATCTTCAATGATGTCATCATACACGTGATTAATGGTATAGTGGCCTGTCTCTTTTATGTTCTTATACGTATTTCTCGGAACAGTCGTGGGCCTGGTAACAAAACCCAGTAGTGGTGGATTAGAACCCAAATGAATAACAGAACTAAAAACAGCAACATTACTAATTCCTTCCTTACTTTTTGTAGCGATCAAATTCGCCGATTTAAATCCGGAGCTGGAATTCACAAGATTGATACGGTAAAGGTGGTCAAGGCTTGCCAAATATTTTTGATCAAAATATCTCATTATAAAGAGTTATAATTATTAATGGCTACGTTTTTAGCCTTTAGGTCGAACATAAGGTTGTACAGGCCGAAAAAGGTTCGATTCATATAGATGAAGTGTTTGGACCCTC
>JBFFLO010000204.1:0-5430 GCA_041554895.1 Lutimonas sp.
TATTTCGATGAGCATGTAAATGAGTTTGATGGATGGTCCATTGACAAGTTCATGTCAGATTTTGACCGGGATCATCATATTTATGATGAATATATGTCTGAAATCCCTAGTGAGTTCCAGTATTTCACTCAAGAAGAAAAACAGAATTTCAGACTATACCTAAAGGCCTTATTTGCACAGCAGGTTTTTGATGTCAATGCTTATTTTAAGATTGTAAATCAACAGGATATAATGCTCAATAAAGTAATCGAGTTGAACAATCAAGGATATCCTCTCGAGCCATAACCACTAATTTAGCTAAATTTTTGGTTCAGAATCATGAACCATTGTAGTTTGCCCTCCGTTCCAAAGAGTCAGTATGTCTGTGGCCACATGTGCACCACTACCGGCAGCCGTGGCAAACTGGCTTCTCCATCCTGCTAAAACACCTGCCACATATAAATTTTCAGCGATCTTATGACCTTTATTTTTTAATTGTATGCGCTGTTTGTGGGGAGGAAGGTTTTGATGTGGCTCAATATATTGATTCAAGCCTTCAATATTAAATAAATTTGAAGGGCCGACAGCCACGACTACAATTTGGCTGGTATAACTATTTTTATTGGTGGTGATTTTAAATCCTGTTTCGAAAGGAATTACTCCGGTTACTTTTTCCTTTTCGACCTGTATGACATGAGGGTATGTTTCGGCCAGTTGTTTACGGCCACTTTCAAGGAGTTCATTACCCGTTGTTCCGGGAGCAATACCCAATACATTATTGAACAGGGCTCCGTTGAGTGCAGACGTCTTTTGATGCATAATAATGCCAATCTTTTTATGTTCGGCAAAGAATTTATTTTTTGCTGAACCCAATACAAGGGCAGTAGACATGCCTGCTACTCCTCCTCCAATAATTAGTACATCGAAATTCATAACCAATTAATTTAAAAGTCCTTGAATGTTGGAAGCAAAAAGTTTTACGGCTATTGCCAAAAGAATTACGCCAAATATTTTTCTGATCACATTGATACCCCCCTCGCCAATGAGCCTCTCAATCTTAGCAGATGATTTTAAGACGATGTATACGAATATGATATTAACGATAATGGCGATTATGATATTGACCGTTTGGAACTCCGCTTTCAGGGATAAGATGGTGGTCATGGTACCTGCACCGGCAATTAGAGGAAAAGCAAGTGGAACGACACTCGCGGTCTTCGGAGATTCTTCTTTGTATAACTGAACACCCAAAATCATTTCGATGGCCAAAAAGAAAATCACAAATGAACCGGCCACTGCAAAGGAATACACATCAATACCAATTAGATTTAGTATTTGCACTCCTAAAAACAAGAACAGGATCATGATGAACATGGCAACGATCGAAGCCTTTTCTGACTGAATGTGACCTACTTTTTGTCTTAAATCAATAATGATGGGAACACTCCCAACAATGTCTATCACAGCAAATAGGACCATGGTTGCCGTTACAATTTCCTTAAAATTAAGTTCCATTTGAAAGTTTTAAAAATGTGCGCAAAGTTAGAAAATTAGATTCAATGGATCAGCAGAAATATGCTAGTAAAAAAACATCATTAGATCTCTGTAAATGTGGTAGATAAAACCTGATAAAACCATTTTGTTATACGATCTATTGTTAAAAAGAATGTATTTTTGCCCTTTATAATTCAAATGCTATGTTTCAACTTGATAAAACCATTGTTTCCGAAGAAGTTCTGGAAAAAGAATTTGTTTGTAACCTAAATGCATGTAAAGGCGCATGCTGTGTTAATGGCGATGCAGGAGCTCCGCTTGAGAAGGAGGAGTTGGAAACATTGCAAGAAATTCTCCCCATCCTTAAAAGTTATTTGAGAAAGGAAGGGCTTCAAGCCATTGAAGAACAAGGGGCCTATACAACCAATGAGTTCGGGGAGCACGAAACAACGCTTATTGATGGAGCTGATTGTGCCTATGTGATCTATGGTGATAAAAATGTTGCCTTATGCGGTATTGAAGAGGCATATAATCAGGGAGAAATATCTTTTAAAAAACCGGTTTCCTGTCATTTATACCCAATTAGGATTAAGCAGTACAGCGAATTTGCCGCTGTAAATTATGATAAATGGGAAATATGTGATGATGCCTGTAGCCTTGGAAAGGAGCTTCGAGTACCGGTTTATAAATTTGTAAAACAGGCACTTGTTCGGAAATTTGGAGAGGGTTGGTACGCTGAACTTGAAAAGGTCGCTGAAGAAAGAAACAATTCGAAACAGCTTTAGTTAATCCTTTCGAATTTGCCAACTTAGCTTATATTTACTATCTGATTTTATTTGAGATGGTTAAATAGTGGTAAAGCGAATATTTTATATATATCTTTTTTTTCTGGTTCCTTCCATTGTTTTTTGTCAGACACTGGATAGAGAATATGTGATTTCTGAAAATAAAAAGGCTTCTGAGCTTAACCGGGAAGGAAAGTTTTTACAGGCGAATCAAGTACTTGATAAGCTTTTGAAACGTTTAAAAGAGGAAAACGGTGAGGATAATTTTTTTTCTTCAACATACCAGACTAAGGCAAAAGTTGTACAAAGCCTCGGAAATTACAAGGAATCAAGCATGCTGGCCAGGCAATCACTGCTGATTAGCCTTAAGGCTCATGATAGTCTGAAGATTGCAGACAGCTATAATACAATTGGTGTCAATCATTATTTTGAATCCGATTATGACAGCACGACTTTTTACTATGAAAAGTCTTTAGAGATCAAAAGGAAAATCAAGACCGACCCCTACGCTTTAGCAGTTTCTACCTATAATTTGGCGCTGGTCTATGATGATCTAGGTCAAGCCGGAAAGGCCATGGAGCTTTATAAACAAGCCGAAAATTACCTGATAAAAAGTAAACAAAGCAAGAATTTCTTATCAGATGTTTATGTAGGAATGGCGCTTATATATTTTTATTCAGGAGACATTTCTAAGGCAGAATTGTACGCTGAGAAGGCCATGGAGAAAGGATTAATATCCTATGGTGAGTTCAATCCAAATATGACCTTTGTGTACACGACCTATGCAAATATTTTGGAGGCAGAGAAAAAGTATGACGAATCAATTGCTTTACTGGAGAAAAACCTAAAGATCAGGATGGCCACATATGGCGAACTGCACAGGTGGACTTGTGAAACCTACTATGACCTTGCGAATGCATATGTGTTGATAAAGAATTATGATAAAGCCGAGATATACTATAAAAAGGCCATAGAAATTGGTAAGAAAATAAACAGCCGGCAATATTTGGCTAATGCAAGAAATTTTCTAGCCCAGTTGTACCTTGATAGAGAAATTCATCTTGATGAATCCGAAAGGCTCCTTCAAGTCTCTCTTGAGACGAATATAGATATATATGGATATAAAAGTGATCTTGTCGCAGAAAATTACTTGCAATTAGCAAAACTATATAAGCTTAAAGGGGATGCATCACTGTTCCAGGCAAATATTAACGAAAGCCTTGAGGCAGCCAATTATATCCGGGATGATTTGGGGAGTGTAATTGGACCACTTCAAGCCATTGATGCACTGAGTCTTGTTAGTGACTGGAACAATGAGCGTTTTGAAAAGGACCACGACATCAAACACCTTATTGACAGTTATGAGCTGGTAGATCAAAAGACCTCACTTATCAAGCACACACAAAACAACTTTTCATCTGATCATTCACGCATAGATTTTGCCAATAAATACAGAGAAGTTTTTGAAAGTGACCTGGGCCTTTGTTGGTTGCTTTATCATGAAACACTAGACCATAAGTATCTTCAAAAAGCATTCGAACTTTCTGAAACCAATCGAAATACAACCTTATTGAAGGGACTGCAGGGAATTGAATACAGAGCGTATGGTGAAATCCCAAGAAACAAACTAGAATTGGAACGTTCTACCAAAAAGGCATTGGAAAAGGTAAAAATGGATATCTTTTTTGAGAAGAGCAGCAGCGAGCCTGACAAGCAATACTACAGATCCCTTTTAGATGAAAGAATTTTGTTAAGTAATAAGCTGGATAGTATTTATAAGGATTTTTATAAGAATTATCCAAAATTTGAAAATATAAGCTCAGCTAAGGAATTTATAAAAATTGAAGAGGTTCAGGCGAACTTGGATGATGATACACAAGTGATCACTTATTTTTTAGGGGAAAAAAGTTTGTTTAGCTTTAATATTACAAAGGATTCGATAAGCTTGTTAAGAGCGGATATTGCAGATAAACTGGTAAACATTACCAATGATTTTAAAAATCATTTATCAAAAAGAGATAATATTGATGAATTGAGCTATGATCTTTTTATGTATCTAATGGGTCAGCAGTTAGATCGGGACAAAAGGAATCTTATAATAGTTCCCGACAATGTTTTGAATTATATTCCTTTTGAAATTCTTAAATCTTCTGACGGGTCATTGCTCCTCGATAAATACGATATTAGTTATAATGGTTCTGCAAGGCTTTTTTTAGAGCTAAAAAAGGAGTTTTTTAAATATGATGCAGCCTTAAACTGGGCAGGTTTTGCACCTACTTATTTGGAGGAAGAAGCACTGTCTTCTTCTATGGAAGAAATTAATGAAATAGCGGGGTTGACAAATGGCATTAGATTTATTGGAGAAGCTGCAACAAAGGAAAATTTTATTTTGCGCAACAAAGAGTTTTCAATAATCCACTTTGCAATGCACGCTAAAATAGATAATGATAACCCCCTCTACAACAGCTTGCTTTTTGAAGATGGCGAACTAACAGCTTCGGAAATTTATAACTCAAATTCTAGGGCAAACTTGGTTGTGTTAAGTGCCTGTAATACAGGTTTTGGCAAGATCGAAAAGGGTGAGGGGGTAATGAGTATGGCAAGAGCATTTCACTATTCTGGAATACCATCTGTTATCATGAGCTTATGGAAGGTTCCTGATAAGGAAACAAAAATGATCATGATTGATTTTTATCGTTACCTTAAAAAAGGTGAAAGCAAGAGCGAGGCCTTAAGAATGGCAAAGATTAGTTATCTGGATAAAAACAAGGGAAGCATATTATCACATCCTTACTATTGGTCAGGATTTGTGCTCAATGGAAATACCGATCCCATAGAAATCGATAATGCCACCTCCTTATGGGGATGGGTGGTTTTGGCTATTTTTGGAATACTGCTAATGGGCTATTTCTATAAAAAATATAGATGATCATTTTAGATAGTTCAGAACTTCCTGTGCCTCCTGTTTTTTAAAATTAGAGGAAGAGTCATTAGTGATAAGTGACAGTTTCGAGATCGCTTTATTTATTTCATTATTCTTTAGATATGCCATAGCAAGATACCAATTGGCTTTTTCCCTTAAATCGTCAGATTTACCTTCTAAGGGAGTTCTGTCAGCTACCTGGTTTAATAAAGCGATGGCTTCATCTGCTTTTTCCAAAGCCAGGAAACA
>JBFFLO010000205.1:0-5428 GCA_041554895.1 Lutimonas sp.
ATTTTCAATAGTATTCCTGATGTCCCTTACATCATTCAAATCATAACTATATCTTCTTCCCTTTGGCATGCCCTGATAAGGTTTAGTAACTGTTTGGGTCCACATGAACATGGTGTTGGTAGCAACATCTCCAAAATCTGCCCTTATACCATTTTCAAGTCCCTTACCTGCGGCCAACAATAAAATCAAAATGAAAATACCCCAGAAAACACCGAAAGCAGTAAGAAGTGTCCTTATCCAATTACTGGTAAGCACTTCAAGAATTTCATTCCATTTATCTCTGTTAAACATAGTCGTTCTTTTATTCGTCTCTTAAGGCTTCTATGGGCTGAATACTTGCTGCTCTCCATGCCGGAAAAAATCCTGCTACTGCACCTGCTACAATCAAAACGATTACCATGGTAAAGGCAATGGAAAAATTAACCGATGGGTTCAATACATAATCTACTTCCACCTGAGGGCCAACGACTTCCAGCAACCCCATACTCAAAATGAGTCCTGCAAATCCCGAAACAGCCGTAACAAATACGGCTTCCTGAAGAATCATACCCACAATAGACCATGGTTTGGCCCCTAAAGCCTTTCTTATGCCTATCTCCCTTGTTCTTTCTTTCACAATGATCAACATAATATTACTCACCCCGACAACACCTGCTATGATCGTACAGATTCCAACAAACCAGAAAAAGAAGGCAATATTATCTGTAAGGGTATAGAACCTTTTCGCGTCATCTAAGGCATTATGTACATTGATAGCACTATTGTCATCAGGAGAAACCGTGTGTACTTCCTGAAGATAAGATTTCATTTCTGCGGCAAAATTATTAGATACCCTAACCGCTTCATCAAAACTTTTTTCAGGTTTAAGGGTAAAAGCCAGGTTATCTATCCTGTCATACCCATTAAATACGTTTTGAGCCGTTGTGAATGGAACATAAACCCTGTCTTCTTCTCTTTCTCCACCTGCATCACTGAAAACACCTACTATCTTAAAATTGATCCCCGATATCAGTACATATTCATTAATCGGGTCATCTATTCCTTTTAAAAGTTCCTTTTGTACCTTTTGACTAATTACGATTACTTTGCTTTTTTGTTCCAGGTCCATTTGATCTATAAACCTACCTAAAACCATAGACTGATTCTCAATAAACTGATAATTCGGGTAAACTCCCTGAATACCGTATGAAACCGATTCTTTTTTATAATCAATTGTTGTTCCCCAGGCTACTCTGACCAGACCTGACTTATACTCCAGCTTATCTCCGTATAAATCATTCAGGTGATCAAAGTTCTCATTTTTCATGCGAATCCTTCTCCCCGGATTAAGTCCTTTATATTCCTTGGTAGTACTTTGTGTCCAAACCCAAATTCGGTTCGTTGCATCAGCTTCAAATTCCTTTCGAATACCATTTTCCATGCCTCTTCCAAAACCAAGAAGGACCACGAGTATAAAAATACCCGAAGCCACAGATAAACCTGTAAGAAAGGTTCTTAGCTTATTCTTTCGTATTGTTTCAAAAATTTCTTGCCAGCGATCAATATCAAACATAGAAACATTATTTTCAAGGTTGGAAATAACCTCTTCGTCTAATAGACGCAAAAACACAGGCTTTTGTTACAGTTTAATTTTTAAATGTCTCAACTAAGTTAGAATTACCCTAAAAAAATAAAATCAGTGTAAAAATATAAATGTAAAATAGTGGGTCAGGACATAAAAAAATCATACCTCAAAAAATAATGCACCGATTCATAAAACACCTCCTTATCAAAACATTGCTTATACCAGCCAATCTGTTCATTTTTCGAAAATAAACTAATATTCTATTACGAAAACGATATTGAATATTGATTTTACAAAAATATTATAAAAAAATTATTAAAGTGATAATTGTCATGGTATGCTTTTTCAATTGATACTAATTTTATGCTAATATTAAATTTAACCGTCATGTTAGCTAAAAAATCCCAAAAAGCCGAAATCGGAGCCTATAGCAAAATATTCTTTCAGCTAGGCCTGCTTTTGTCATTAGTTATCATCTACATTGCTATAGAATGGAAGTCTTTTGACCGTACTGTAAGCGAATTAAGCGCTATGAATATTCAGGAAGAAGAAATAATAGATATTCCTATTACCGAAAGAATTCTTGAAGTAAAACCGCCACCTCCTCCGCCACCTGCTCCGGAAGTCATCGAAATTGTTGCTGATGAAAAGGACATTGAAGAAACTATTCTTGAATCAACTGAAACGGATGAATCAGAATATGTTGAAGTGGTTGAAATGGACGATATTGATGAAGTAGTAGAAGATGAAAGGGTTGAAGAAGACATTCCTTTTGCCATCATTGAAGATCCTCCTGTATTTCCCGGCTGTCAAGGTAACAAAGAACAAAAGAAAAAATGCATGCAGGAAAAGATCAGCCAGCACATCAGTAAAAATTATAATACAGGATTATCTCAAGACCTGGGATTATCGCCTGGTAAAAAGAAAGTATATGTGATTTTCAAGATTGACAAAACCGGTAAAATTTCCAATGCGAGGGCCAGAGGGCCGCACAAAAGACTCGAAAAAGAAGCCTTGAGGGTTGTTAATCTGCTGCCACAATTAACTCCTGGCAAACAAAGGGGCATGCCCGTAGGAGTGTCCTATACACTGCCAATCACATTACATGTTCAAATCTGAATCCACTTGATGTTTATAGAACTAATTTAAGTTTTTTAGTAAAAATAGGGGTTAACTTTTGTTAACCCCTATTTTTCTTTTGGAATAACCGTTAACTGAAAACCATACCAGCTGTTTGGCACGTCATGTCATACCTGTTTCAAATAATTGCCTTAAATTTGCACTTTATTTAAAGACCAATGAGGAAGTTATTCGTTTTAGGTGTATTTTGTTTGGGGGCTGTTTCCATAACAAAGGGTCAGGAAATCATCCCTTTCCCTGATCTGAGCGAAAGCCACACTGCCCTTTACAATCAGGTTGAGATTGTCGATAGTGAAAATTATAGTTTGTACACAAAGGATTATCAAGATGCCTTAATCAAAATAGATCGCGACATTGAGACTGTTAACAGCCAGTTGAAAAATGAGTCAAACGAGGTCAAAAGAACATCACTTCAATCGAAAAAGGCCCAACTTGCAAAGAAAAGAACACTACTGCTCAAAGAGGCTGAACTACTGGAAGATCTGAACAAATTCTATTGATAAAAAGAACCTGGCAAGTAGGTATTTTTGAAGTATTTATAAGATAATTTTTTTCTAATTATACCTGAATAAAAGAATATTTCAAATTCTGGGTAAATGATGTTGGACCAACTAACCATTTACCTTTTCCAATGCAACAATATTATTTTATAAATTTTTTGTTTAACTTATTTGCTTATTTGTTAAACAGTTTGTATCTTTACCCTGTTTTTAAACAAGTATGATACTCAATACCACCTATACAAATAAAGAGAATGATGCCACCATTGACAATATGGTGGGCAGGCCTTATAGCTTTTTCATGAAACTTCGCATGAAAGGGATTGGTTCGGGTAGGATGATTATTGATAAAGTGAGCCCAAAACTGGAAAGAGCTCTCTTGAACGGACCAGATATTAATTATGCAAATATTGAATTGAGGCCTAAGGGGATTTTAGTTAGAATCACCAGAAGACTTGATAATTTTACCTGGATCATCCCTTACTATCAACTTTACACCTATATGACCAACGGCCTGAGCATTCATGGTCAAGGTGAATTCTTACATTTTAGAAATGACCGTTTTCTGAAAAACAATAAAATATTTATTAGAAAAATGCTGGACCTAAAAGTAATATTTACAAAAGATTATTACATCTAAAAACAACTAAGCCCCATGAAACTATACAGCACCCTTATTATCTGTCTTACCTTGGCTATTTTTTATAGCCTGGCAGTTTATCAACAAAACAAACTAAATATAAAGGAACTTTCATCCATTGAGCCTGATTACAAAACAGACTATCTTGCGCATGAAGCTGATATGGCACCATATTTGTTGTATGATGATGAATTCTCAATGCATGTAACCGGCAAAGAGCATAGGTATTTGCACACTGGGGTTTCATTTTTAGAATATCCTGAGTTGTACCAAGAAAAACAATGTTTACTTGCTGATGCTCATAATCAAAAAACGAACTCTTCAGGTTCATAGCTTTACCTTACGAGCCGTATAGCTTCACATGAAGCACACAAGTATATAAGGTCTTATAGTAAATTTTAATGTTGAGGGGCATTAAATCCAAAATTAGATTGGGAAATGTTCTATAAGACCTTACTTTTAGGTCTTCTTTTTCCCTTCTCAGTATATGCCTCGGGCCGTTATTTTATGCTATATTTGGACTCTTATCTTTTCGTTTTCGCACAATCTGGACAAACCTGATAATAAATAAAATCTTGAGGCCAATGCCGAAGGCTATTAAATATGTTGGATCAATAAGGTTTTGATCAAGGGTGCGTATATACAAACCAGATAAAAAAAGTAGTAATCCAACTCCAAGAAAAATCAATTCCTTTCCTGGCCGATACTCGCCGCTCTTTGCTTTAGAGACAATATAAACTGTTTTACATAAAACCCCGATAATGATGAATATAAGCCCAAGCACTTCAAAAGAGGTCATTTTTTTGATCACAATTCCTAAGATCAGTAACAGTATTCCGGTAAACAGCAGGGCCTTTGATTTCATGAACCATATAAATTTATTACAAATTTAACCGTTATTAATCATACATATGCTGATATAGATCATAAGCATTTGATCAATTTTCTATAAAACTCCAACCTACATTAGGTTATTTAAACTCCAGCTCATAACCAAAAATAGGGATTTCAAGACCAACTATAAAACGCCAGCGAGATACTATAATCCTTGACGGATCTTGACTGCCAGGAGTTTCAATACCCTCAAAGGGAAAATCAATGGGTTCAGCAAAATCACCCGAGGCACTTGAATACGTCGTCCCCAAAATAAGCTCCACTTTGTTTAATTTGATTTCCACACCAAAACCATAATGAAAATAATCGGCATCAAAATTGGCATCAGCATCTTTACCCCCATCATGGATAATATCAAATATATTTGCACTGGCTTCTACTGGTGAAAAATCTGTTGAAAAACTTGCATAAAGGCTCATACCATCATTGATGTAAATTTCAGCTCCTGCCCCAAAATTAATCACTGATCTCAATGATTCTTCAAAGGAAAACCCCTCTCTTCCATCCTCAGCGTCAGGAATTACCAAACGGTTGTATGCTGACAAATTTCCATGCCAGTCTGCTTTTAAATGTAATATGTTTTTACCCAAAGGAACTCCGGCACCAACTGATATACCCAAAGGTTCCTTTCTGTTAGATTGTATATCTTTGAAATTATAATAAGCAAACTCGTCTGACCCATCAAGGGTA
>JBFFLO010000206.1:0-5415 GCA_041554895.1 Lutimonas sp.
GAAAACCTCAGTTTGTTCAAACCAAAAGACACCTATTTGATCTTTGGGGGAAGCAGTGAAAGGCCAGTTCCGGGATTGGGCGATAATCCAAAATCGGGGGTTACCTTTGATTATTATTTGGGCAAAGACCTAGACTCGCTTGAATTGAAACTTGAGGTACTTGAAAATAATAAGGTCATCAGGACCATTACGAGCATAAAGCCAAAAGAGTTTAAATCGTGGCCGGGAGGACCTTCTAAGCCTCAGGTACTGCCCGCAAAAAAAGGTATCAACAGATTTACCTGGAATTTTAGAAGAGCGTCTTTACCAGCGGTAGATAAGGTATTTCTTTTTGGTAGTCATGATGGATCGCGAGTCGCTCCCGGCAACTACACATTGAGGTTGAGCCTGGAAGGTGAGCAGGTTGAGACTGGTGTGAAAATCCTACCCAACCCAAATATAAAAGCTTCGAATTCAGACTATCAGGATCAACAATTGTTTTTAAAAGACATTGAAGGAATGATCACTGAGATCCATGAGTCTGTCAATCAAATGAGGTCGGCTAAAAAGCAATTAAAAGGCTATGCCAAATTATTGGAGAACAATGAAAAGGCAGATACATTGGTGACCATAGGAGGAACTCTTTTAAAGCGGATCGATAGCTGGGAAACGAATTTGATCCAACCCAAGCAGAAAACGTTTCAGGATGTGATCAATTATAACAACCAACTCAATGCAGAACTTACTTATTTGAAAGATTTTGCAGATACTGCAGACCCGATCATTACCAAAGGAGCGAGAGAACGCTTACATGATTTGAAAAAAGATTGGAGCGTTTACCAAAAGGAAAGGGATGATATCATCACAACTGAAATGAGCGCTTATAATGAACTGTTCAGTTCATTGAAAATCCCTGCACTTATAATGGATTGATCTTCTGTTTTTCAAATGAAGGGAATAATGGATACATGATAAAAAGCGGATTGGAAGCAAAAAAAGCTTATTTATTTCATTTTGGAGACAGAAGCCTTGAAATGAGCGTTTACTGCCCCATAAAATTTTATATTCATCAGGGATAACCGTTAAAAATATGTGACATGGTACATGCAGCTGCTAAGTTAAAAATAGGGATAGCTCAAATTGCTCCTGTATGGTTGGACAAGGGCCGAACCATTGAGAAAGTAATAAAACAAATAAAGGAAGCTGCCAATCAGCATTGTGAACTACTTGTTTTTGGAGAAGGCGTTTTACCGGGTTATCCTTTTTGGCTAGGACTTACTGACGCGACTGCTTTTGATGCTAAAATGCAGAAGGAAATTCATGCGCACTATGTTCGAAACGCCATTCAAATAGAGGCTGGTGACCTGGATGAAATCAGCAGAGCTTGCAGAGACCATAAACTAGCAATTTATCTTGGGATCATTGAAAGGCCTCTCGACAGGGGAGGGCATAGCATTTATTGTTCACTGGTGTATATTAATTCTTCAGGAGAAATTTGTTCAGTGCATAGAAAATTACAGCCTACCTACGACGAAAGATTGACCTGGTCTCCCGGGGATGGACATGGTTTAAGGGTACACTCCCTTAAAAAATTTACAGTTGGGGGTTTAAATTGTTGGGAAAACTGGATGCCTTTAGCCCGAACAGCTTTATACGGATTGGGAGAGGACCTTCATATTGCCGTATGGCCGGGATCTGATTATAATACAAAAGACATTACAAGGTTTATAGCTCGAGAATCGAGGTCTTTTGTTGTTTCAGCATCCTCTTTGATGAGCAGGCAGGATTTCCCTGAAGACACGCCTTACCTGAAGGAAATACTCGAAAATTGCCCTGATACCCTTGCCAATGGCGGATCCTGCATTGCAGGACCTGATGGAGAATGGCTCGTTGAGCCGGTAATTGGTAAAGAAGGACTTATTATACATGAGATTGATTACAACAGGGTCTTGGAGGAACGACAGAATTTTGACGCTGTGGGTCATTATTCCAGACCCGATGTAACACGATTAGAAGTAAATAGAGAAAGGCAATCCGTCGTTAATTTTAAAGAAGGATTTGACAACAAATAAAAGGCCTTATGAAAAAAATAGGATTGATTGGTGGGATGAGCTGGGAATCTACCCTACTGTATTACGAGTTGATCAATAAAAAAGTGAAAGCGATGCTTGGAGGGTTGCATTCGGCAAATTGCGTGATTGAGTCAGTTGATTTTTCTGAAATTGCTGAACTTCAGGCAAAAGATGACTGGAAGGCACTGGATGGATTGATGATCGAACGGGCAAGGTCACTTGAAGATGCGGGAGCTGAACTGATAATGATCTGTGCCAATACCATGCATTTATGTGTAGAAGCCATTAAACAGGAAATAGATATTCCTATTGTTCATATTGCAGAGCTAACAGCCGATCAGATCAAAGAAGCCCAGCTTGACAAGGTAGCATTGCTGGGCACTAAATTTACAATGGAAAGAGATTTTTTTAAAAACATCTTGATCGACAGAGGAATAGATGTTATCGTACCAGATCTGAAAAGCAGGGATTTGGTCCATGATATCATTTATAAAGAACTGGTTCAAGGAGACGTAACATTGGCTTCCAAGGAAATCTATTTGGAAATCATAGACACTTTAAAAGCGGAGGGGGCTCAAGGGATCATTTTAGGATGTACTGAAATTCCATTACTCATTGGGCCCGAAGATACAGACATGCTACTTTTTAATACCACGAAAATCCACGCTGAAAAAACAGTTGAGTTGGCGCTGGCCAAGTAAGCAATTTCTTATAATTTTCGATGTAAAGAAAGCTGAATTCGTTTACGGATCTTATCAACTTCCAGCACTTTTACAATCACTTGTTGGTGCAGATTAACGATCTCGTTGACATCTTTTACAAAAGTGTCAGATAGGTTAGATACATGGATCAGTCCGTTTTCTTTGATTCCAATATCCACAAAACACCCAAAATTTGTAATATTATTGATAATTCCCGGAAGCAATTGCCCTTCTCTCAGGTCATCAATATTTTTCAAATTTTGATCAAAGGTAAATACCTTGGCTTTTTCCCTGGGATCAAGCCCAGGTTTTTCCAACTCATGAATGATATCCTGTAAAGTGAGCAGGCCTATCTGTTCGGTACAGTACTTGTTTAGATCAATTTTTGAGAGCAGGTTTTTGTTGCCGATAATTTCTGCTACCGTCTTGTTTAGATCCCGGGCCATTTTATTGACCAGGCCATAGCTTTCGGGATGAACAGCAGAGTCGTCAAGTGGATTTTTCGCATTTTTAATTCTTAGGAACCCGGCACTTTGTTCAAAAGCTTTATCACCTAATCTAGGCACTTTTTTAATGTCTGACCTCGACATAAAGCCTCCCTGGTCTCTTCTAAAGGCTACGATGTTCTCGGCCAGTTTTTCACCGATACCCGACACATAACTAAGCAGGGAAACGCTTGCCGTATTGATATTGACGCCAATGGTGTTTACACAACTTTCCACAACAGCATCCAGGCTGTTTTTTAATTTGTTCTGATCTACATCATGCTGGTACTGGCCTACCCCTATTGACTTAGGGTCTATCTTAACCAATTCGGCCAATGGATCAGCCAGTCTTCTTCCGATAGATACGGCGCCTCTTACAGTAACGTCATAATTGGGAAACTCATCCCGGGCAATTTTCGATGCCGAATAAATGGAGGCCCCTGCCTCGTTCACTACAAAAACCTCAATATCTCTGTTGAAACGGATCCTTTTGACCAAACTTTCTGTTTCTCTTGAAGCCGTTCCGTTTCCAATGGCTATGGCATCAATTTTGTAAGCATCTACCAAAGAGCTCAGCTTTTTGATGGCACCTTTGCTGTCATTGGCCGGTGCATGAGGATAAATATTTTCATTGTACTCCAGGCCTCCCTGCGCACTTAAACAAACAACCTTGCACCCTGACCGAAACCCAGGATCGATGGCCAGTATCCTTTTTTCACCTAAAGGCGCCCCCAATAAAAGTTGTCTTAAGTTTTTGGAAAAAACGGCTATGGCATTCTCATCTGCTTTTTCTTTTGCGATATGGAGAATTTCATTTGAAAGAGAAGGAAAGAGCAACCTTTTAAAGGAATCTTCTATGGCCAAAGAAATTTGAGCAGCGCAATCGTGATGTCCTTTGATGATCCTTTCCTTGATTTCATCAATTATTTTGTTTTTATCAAGGTCAATAGAAAGTCTTATAAAACCCTCTTTTTCAGCTCTTAAAATAGCCAGTAACCGATGAGAAGGGCAAGACCTGAGCGGCTCTTCCCAATTAAAATAATCCTTGAATTTTAAGGCCTTTTCGCTTTCGGCTTTTGCTTTGATCACATTGGTCCGGATCTTGGCGAATTTATCTAAATGCCATCTGATACGGTTTCTGACACTACTTCTTTCATTGATCCATTCCGCGATGATATGCCTGGCACCTTCAAGGGCTTCGGAGCTACTAATTTCATTTGTTGTATATCTCTTGACGATCTGGTCAAGTTGATCGGGTTTTTGACTCATGATGATCTTCGCCAAAGGTTCCAATCCATTCAAACGGGCTTTTTCGGCCTTGGTCTTTCTTTTTTTCTTAAAAGGAAGGTAAAGGTCTTCCAAAGCGGTCAAATCGACCGCCGAACTGATTTGAGCTTGTAACTCATCAGTCAAAACCTCTTGTTCTTTCAGGGATTTTAAAATACCAAGCTTTCTTTTCTCAAGCTCTTCAAAGATTTTTTTGAATTCCAGAATGCTACCGATCTGCACTTCATCAAGATTTCCTGTTCGTTCCTTTCTGTACCTTGATATAAAAGGAATAGTACAGTCTTCATTAAAAAGGGCAATCGTATTTTCTATCCCTTTAACGGGAAGATTCGTTTTTGAAGTTATAAAGCCTAATAATTGCATGGATCAGTTTTGAAAAAGGCAAAGGTATTGTTTCAAGCAGATAAATGACACCTGAAATATAAAAACCCAATGTAAAATTAAACATTGGGTCTCTTTTCTTTGATTACTTACAGATCGAACCGTAAGCCTAAGGAAATATTATTTTCTTTACGATTGGGTTCATTGAAAATGTCGTTCAAATCGTATTTCACATAGAAGCTAAAATCATCAACACCAATATAACTGCTTACACCATAGATAAGGTTGCTGGTGTTATAGCTTTTTGTAATCTTGTCCTTTTGATTGGACCCATTGTCGGAATATTTTAGTTTTTGGCGCGTTCTGAGATTAAAACCGAAATAACCCCCGATACCATATTTGAATCTTTTTCGCAAAGAATAACGGATATAACTTCCTTTATCTATTTTTCTTGAAGGGCCGAATTCAAAATGAATTGGCACCACCAAATTATCCATTCTCAGTTTTGATTTGGTCAAATTCCCGGGAAATTCTTCTAAATAAGTCAAGTCCCCTTCTTGAACGAAATAC
>JBFFLO010000207.1:0-5414 GCA_041554895.1 Lutimonas sp.
AACTCATAAAAACGGGCCTCATCAAAATTGTGAAGTTTTGCTAATTGATAAACTGGTTTGGGTGCTTCTCCATGCCCAAGATAGTAATCCATATAAAAGGAATAAATATCTGGTTTGCTTATGTTTTTCTTTTTTGCCATGATAAATATTTTTGTAAAGATATAAATTGTTTAACTATAAATACTAAAAGTTAAACAAAAATTTTGTTAAAAGTTTGAATTCAGTTTTTTTAAGTTTAATATGGATGTTTAATTGCTTAAAGAAAGGGGGTAAGTTTAACAGAATAAATTCTTTAAAAAATGGACATTGAAGAACAAAAAGTATAGAGGCATTTTTTAAAAAGAGATACTAACTTTTGTCCAGGTGAAAAAAACCACAATAATGAGGTTTTTATTCTGGTTTTGGGAATAATTGGATATTTTTGATAAAAAGTAGCAAATGAAAGAAATAAAATCGATTTTGCAATTCTTTAAGGATGGCCAGTCGACTGGAGAAAAATGCGCTTTGGCACAGGTGGTTAGGGTCGAAGGTTCCTCTTACAGACGAGAAGGAGCAAGAATGATTGTTTTTGAATCCGGAATTTACGATGGTGGCATCAGCGGCGGCTGTTTGGAAGGAGATGCCCTGAAGCGATCGCAATTAGCCATTTTAAAACAAGAACCTTCAATAGTCACCTACGATACTTCAAAAGAAATGGAAATTGGCATAGGTCTTGGATGCAATGGTATCATTGATGTTTTGCTTAGTCCGCTTGAACCTGATTCTGAGATTCTCGCAAACCTTGAGAAATGTGTCTCAGAAAGAAAACCACATGTCATTGTGACCATAACTGCTTCAGATTTCACGGAAATGTCCTTAAAGCTAGGACGGTCATTTTATTATGATACTGATAAAAAGGTACTCGACGGAATGGAATCCAATAAAATAAAGGATTTCATTTTAAGCAAAATAGACCAGGTACTGGAAGAAAGCAAGTCAAGAAGTTTTGCTTATACTTTAGATGACAGCTTGTTAAACTTCCATGTTGAATTTATTCCGGCCCAATACCACCTTGCGATCTACGGTGATAACTATGATGTATACCCATTAATACAATTAGCGGGTTTATTGGATTGGGAAATTAGTTTGACCGGAAATATTCAAAAGCTGAAAAAGGAGCATTTAAAACAGGTCAAAAATATTTACCCAAAGGATTTGCCGGAAAGACCTAAAGTAGACGAGAGAACAGCCATAATTTTAATGGCACATGATTTTAAGACCGATGTTGAAAACCTAAAAAGTGTATTGAAAAGCGGAGCTCCGTATATAGGGAGTTTAGGGCCAAAAAAGCGGTTTGAAAAAATTAAAAACAAGTTTAAAGAAGAGAGTAATCCGTTAAAAGATCAAGACCTTTTAAGAATTCATGGGCCTTGTGGTTTGGAAATTGGGGCTGATTCCCCCGAAGAGATCGCATTGAGCATCTGTTCTGAAATTATGAGTTCTTTTACAGGTAAAGAAGGCGGAATGCTTAGAAAAAAATCGAATCCAATTCATGACAGATCCTGATTTGTGAAAAGGCTTTAAAAGGATCTTCGTTCCCACAGGATGTTACTCGCTCTTTGTTTTGCAACTTCCTGATCAACAATATGGATAACACGATCAACGTCGTGATCTGTGGTAAATCTTCCCAGGCTAAATCGGATTGACGAAAACGCCAGGCTTTGATCCAGGCCCATTGCCAATAATACGTGAGAAGGGTTCTCATTGGCCGAGTTACATGCCGAACCGTTAGAAACAGCCATATATTTGCTCAGGGCACTTAAAAGTTTAAATCCATCAACATAAGCAAATGATATGTTCGAAGTATTCGGCAGCCGTTCAACGTTCCTGCCATTTGAAAATGAATCTTCAATTTCTAACAATCCAGACTCCAGTTTGTTCCTTAAATGAATTAAGCGGTGTTGTTCTTTTTTGCCGAGGCTAAAAGACAATTCTATGGCTTTAGCAAAACCTGCGATTCCAGGTGTGTTCAATGTGCCTCCCCTCATCATTTTCTGCTGGCCCCCTCCCTGAATCAAGGCTCGAAGTACTTTGTTTTCCAATCTGTTTTTGGCATAAACCAATCCAATTCCTTTAGGGCCGTATAATTTATGTGCGGAAAAACAAGCGAAATCAACTGTATCAAATACATCGTCCAAATCAAGTTTTCCTAGGGACTGGGTGGCATCAGAAAAAATGCAAATACCTTTGCCCTGAATGATCTGTCGAATTTTTTTTAAAGGTTGAATAACACCTGTTTCGTTATTTGAATGCATGATTGAAATCAATACGGTCTCGGGCCTGATAGATTCTTTTAATTGTTCGAGGTCTACGATACCATTTGAATCAACATCCAGGTAGGTTACCGATGTTCCTTCATATTTTTCCATAAAGCTGCAGGTGTCCAGCACTGCTTTGTGCTCCGTTTTGCAAGTAATGATATGACTTCCCTTAGGTTTAAATTTGCTGCTGAAACTTTTTAATATCATATTGACACTTTCAGTGGCGCCTGATGTATAGATCAAATCATCTGAAGATACCCCCAACGAATTGGCTATTAATTTTCCTGAATCCAAAATAGTATCTTTTGCCAGCCAGCCATAAGCGTGATGAGCGCTGGAAGGATTCCCATATGTTTCATTGAAAAAAGGACGCATATGATCTACCACCTGCTGATCACAGGGTGTTGTAGCATTGTAATCTAAATAAATTCTATTATTCATTTGATTTCACAAAAATTAAAGCCATAAATTTAAGCGAATTTTTCCGATTTTTCTTGAAAATGATCTTCTCAAAGCATTCTTTGATCTAAAAATACACCTGAGCTATTTTTATATTGAAATTCATCTTAAAAACAAGGATTAACTGCGTTGATCCTCATTAGAGTAACGATGCTAAAGCAAAACCCTTTACAATTGTTTCACAATTGAGTATTTTTTGTTTTCTTCCAATTATGAAAGTAAACTTTCAACAGTCTGAAAACAAAAAATCCTTTCAAACTTAAGTTTGAAAGGATTTTACTTTGTCGGGGTGGCAGGATTCGAACCTGCGACCTCCTGCTCCCAAAGCAGGCGCGATAACCGGGCTACGCTACACCCCGAATGGTTATCTTAAATTTATGCGGAGAGACAGGGATTCGAACCCTGGCAACGGTTGCCCGTTGACAGATTAGCAATCTGCTCCATTACCACTCTGGCACCTCTCCAATAACTTTTAAAGAACTAAATTTTAGGTTTGCAAATGTATTATATGCAATAGAATCCTGCAAACATTTTCTGTTTTATTTTACTAAAAATTACCCCTGAGATTCAAAAAATATTTAGAACCTTCTCCAAAGCAAATAAAACCTTTTTTTAGCTATGAAACATTCAAAGAATACAGCCCTGTTAATTTTTAATTTTACAAATGCAATCAATCTAAATTGTTTTATATTTGTCTTAAGTATATAATTATATTAACAATAAAACAAGTATGAAAAGATTTAAACAATTTATAATGCTATTGAGTCTAGCATTGATTTTTGGAAGTTGCTCAGGTATCAAAGTCGTGGATTCATGGAAGGGTGATGATATTGGTGGCTTAAAAGATGAAAAAATGTTAGTAATCGCCAGATCGGATGATATGGTGGGTCGACAAAGATTTGAGCAGGAAATTGCTGAAAGATTGCGAGCGGCAGGAATGGATGCAACAGAGAGTTATAAGAAATTCCCGTCAATGAAGCATAATAATGAACTTACTGAAGACCAAATAACTCAAAGAATTCAGATTATTAAAAATGAAGGGTTTAAAGGAGTTGTGCTTACTGTTTTGAAAGATAAAAGTAAGGAGATTGTAACCTCTGAGACAGGCGGATATGTATCCGGTGGTTATTATCCATCATACTATGGTGGTTACTATGGCGGATTTGGTGGATATTACGGACGCGTATATTCTCCTTATGGATACGGTTATGGAGGAAGTTATGTGCCTTCTGAAACACGAACCTATACCTCAGAAACGTATAGTTTGGAAACTGTTATTTACGATTTAAATAAGGAGCCTGGCAAACAATTACAAGGGGTGATTTCGATTGATATTACAGATCCTAAATCTGCATCTAAAGTGGCACCACAATATGCAGATGCAGTTGCAAAACAGTTGAAATAGGAATATTTTTTTTAAATATTTTAAGGCTTAGGTAAAATCACCTAAGCCTTTTTTTTGTTATATATGTAGCGAAATCGTTTTCTTAGATTCATTCGTTAATTGGACTCAAATCTATACCTATTTTGTATTTTTGCCCACCTTATGAAGAGACTAATTATCATTTTTGTTTTCCTAACTTTAGTGTTGTCAGCTTCGGCTCAAACTCAAAAGGAAATCAATAATCAGGTGCAATTCTGGACCAGTATCAATTCCACTTGGCGATTCAGTGATCACTGGGGTGCCATGGGTGATTTCCATGTTCGTAGAAACGATTTTTTAAAAGACCCTAATTTTTATTTTTTAAGGGCAGGTGGAGTTTATTGGTTTAACGATAAGATCTCTGCAGCCGGTGGGTTAGGAGCATTGTGGCTGGCACAAAATGGGCAAGATGGCGGTTTTGACTATGCGATGGAAAAAAGGATATACCAGCAAATACTTTGGCGCAGTATTAATGGGCGTGCCAAGTTTTTACAAAGAATACGCAATGAGCAGCGATGGCATGAGGTTCTCAACCCTGATGGCAGTGTGAATCGGGTTAGATTTTCAAACAGGGTAAGGTTTTTATTTTCGGCGTCCATTCGTGTTTTTGAAGACGAAAAAAAACCGCGATTGGTAATTGCAGACGAAGTGCTGTTTCATTTCGGAAATGAGATCGTCTATAACACTTTTGACCAAAACAGGTTCTTTATAGGAATCAACCACAGGCTCAATAAAAACTGGATCTTTGATTTTGGTTATATGCCCGTATTGCAGCAAAAATATAGCGGCTATCAGTATGATTTGAACCATACGGTCAGACTGTTCTTCTATTTGTCTCCAGACTTGCGTAAAAAGAAAGATGAAGACCTGCCGCATTATCCTGTTGGAGGTATAGAATAAGTCTGAATACTTCACAAAATTGGTTCTTTTTTATTATTTTAGACACTTTCATCTAACTCATTATGATGGTAAGAAACCTTTTTCTGTTTTGTGGTTTATTATGTGTACCTGCCTTGCTATTAAGTCAGGATCGCTACTTAAGCCTAAGCTCCAAAGATTCGATTGACGGGCTCTCCAAACTTCAGGCGAGTGTAGGTGCCAATCTAAAATTAAATGGTTTTTACGATGTTTTCGGTGGCTTACAGGAAAGTGAAACTTTTAATGTAGGGATGATAGATGTTTTTGGCACAGATGATTCCGATAGTTTTCATATGGATCTCTATCAGACCCAA
>JBFFLO010000208.1:0-5409 GCA_041554895.1 Lutimonas sp.
CGTCTTGACTTATATTGGGCTTGCCGTCAGTGCCGTCAAAGTCATCCGGTCGACCCGATATCCTCAATTTATAAGCCTCTTGATATCGGTCATATTTCTCTTGATTGTCTGCTATAAAATAGACCCCGGTACCAAGGGCAGCATAGACAATTGGAATCTTCCAGTATTTTTTATTATAGGCCTGTCCCAAACCAGGAAGAACAGCAGAGTAAAATGCAGCCCTGGCTGGCGAAAGTGGATCAATCATTTGCGATTCCAGTGTCAAAACCCCTTCTTCTGTCTGGTCTTTCTTCTTTTTTTTATCCTTCTTCTCCTCTTGGGATTGACAGAGGTTCCAACAAAAAATGCAAATAATTAAACTAAAAGTAATTTTTTGCAACATTTACTCAAGTAATTTTTTAATACGTGCAAAATCCTCCTCTGAATGAAAAGGAATGATAATTTTCCCCTTTTCCTTTCCGGAAAGCTTCACTTCGACTTTATGCCCTAAGAAGTCACTTATTGATTTGACGCCTTCTTTAAAATGATCCGGAACCTCCTTTTTCGCCACAGGTAAAGCTTCAACCGGTTTCCCTGCTTTGACGCTTTTCACCAGTTGTTCGGTTTGACGAACGGATAGTTTATCCTTGATGATCTTTTGGTAAACCTCCAATTGTAATTCTGGCTCATATATATTGATGAGTGCCCGCCCATGACCCATACTTAAAAAACCATCCCGGATACCGGTCTGAATGATGGGATCCAGTTTTAACAACCTTAAAAAATTGGTCACTGTTGATCGGTTCTTACCAACACGGATACTCAATTGTTCCTGGGTAAGATTCACCTCTTCAATAAGTTGTCTGTAGGATAAGGCCACTTCTATGGGGTCAAGATCCTTTCTTTGTATGTTCTCAACCAATGCCATTTCAAGCATTTCCTGATCATTGGCAATTCTTACATAGGCCGGAATCGAGGTAGCACCAATCAACTTGGATGCCCTGAACCTTCTTTCTCCCGAAACCAACTGAAATTTATTTCCTTCAAGTTTCCTTACCGTAATCGGTTGTATAACCCCCAACTCTCTGATGGAACCTGCAAGCTCTTTTAAAGCTTCCTCATTAAAATTGGTCCTTGGCTGAAAAGGATTGACCGTTATGGCCTCCAATTCAATTTCCAGGATATTGCCCACAAGTTTTTCTGCGTTCTTGTCCTGGATTGAGGTTATATCCTCCTTTGTATCACTCAATAAGGCTGATAAACCCCTTCCTAAAACCTGCTTCTTAGTCGCTTTGGCCATTATTACTGTTGTTTTTTATAATTTCATGAGCCAAATTAATATAATTTATAGCTCCCCTGCTCGTCGCATCGTAAGAAATAATACTTTCTCCAAAACTAGGAGCCTCCCCTAACCTTATATTCCGCTGAATAATTGTCTTGAAAACCATATTGTGAAAATGCTTTTTCACTTCAGCGACCACTTGGTTCGACAGTCTTAATCGAGAGTCGTACATGGTCAGCAGCAAGCCTTCTATTTCAAGGTCAGGATTGTGGATTTTCTGGATGCTTTTAATGGTATTCAGCAGTTTGCCCAGGCCTTCCAGCGCATAGTATTCGCATTGTATGGGAATAATCACCGAGTCTGCACTGGTAAGCGCATTGACCGTAATCAAGCCCAAGGAAGGTGCGCAATCAATAATGATATAATCATAATCATCTTTTATCGGAGCAAGGGCCTGCTTTAACATGGACTCTCTTTTTTCCTTGTCAACCAGCTCTATTTCGATGGCAACCAGGTCAATATGGGCCGGAATGATATCTACATTCGGTGAATTGGTCTTTACTATAGCTTCTTTTGCTGGTATCGTATGCTCCAGTACCTGATAGGTTCCTTTTTCGACACTTTCAACTTCGATTCCTAATCCCGAAGTGGCATTGGCTTGAGGATCTGCATCAAGGAGCAAAACTTTTTGCTCAAGCACGCCCAGAGCAGCTGCCAGATTCACTGTAGTCGTGGTTTTGCCAACTCCCCCTTTTTGATTAGCAATCGCTATAATTTTTCCCATTCAAATATTGAATTTAAATCGCTGTAAAAATACAATTATTTATGAGCTTATGAAACGAAGTTTTTAACATAAAACCCTTGCTTATCCACAAGCTTTTTATGTCTTTATGAATTCATTGTCAACCAGGAGGTTGCATATAAATTGAATAGTGAAAAAACAAATGAAGTTCCAGCCCGGTAAAGCCTGGCTATTTATTTTTTTTGCTTCTAATCATCATTTCAAGCATGTCCCACATTTCTTCGGGAATCTTTTCAAGCATATTGAACTCTCCCGCTCCTTTTAACCATTCTCCACCATCAATCGTCACAACTTCGCCATTGACAAAGGCAGAAAAGTCAGAAATAAGATAGGCTGCGAGGTTAGCAAGTTCCTGATGAACCCCCAGTCTTCCAACCGGAATCTTTTTTTTCATATCGAATTCATCCTTTAACTCACCAGGCAGTAACCTGTCCCAGGCCCCTTTGGTTGGAAATGGCCCCGGCGCTATTGCGTTGGTCCTGATACCATATTTAGCCCATTCTACCGCCAGTGATCTTGTCATGGCCAAAACACCAGCTTTAGCAGTTGCAGAAGGCACCACATAGGCCGAACCGGTCCAGGCATAGGTGGTCACAATATTGAGTACGGTCGCTCGCTTTTGTTTCTTGTCTATCCAATGCTTACCCAGTGCCAAAGTGCAATTCTTTGAACCTTTAAGCACAATATCAATAATTGTATCAAAGGCATTAGCTGATAATCTTTCGGTAGGACTGATAAAATTCCCTGCCGCGTTATTGACCAAGCCATCCACTTTGCCAAATTTCTCAAGGGTAGTTGCCAACATGGCTTCGACTTGATCATAATGTCGCACATCACAACTTACGGCCAATACCTCTCCTCCGGTTTTCTCCTCAAGTTCTTTGGCAGTTGTTAACAACTTATCCAAATTTCTTGAACTGATCACCACTTTGGCTCCTAATTCAAGAAAATAGGTCGTCATTGCTTTCCCCAAACCACTGCCTCCTCCTGTAACAATAATCACTTCATCTTTTAAGGCGTTGTCCCGCAACATAGGTTTATTATAATCCATTGGTTGTAATTTTTGAGTAAAAATACACTTTTAAATTGTTAAAAACTCATGTATAATCTTCGATTTTTTTTACCTAACTACTTGTCAGAACTAAAAACCTTTGTATATTTGCCGGACTTTTAAAGAAAAAGAGGACAACACCCAATTATTAAGATATTTAGAAATGAAAAGAACGTTCCAGCCATCGAATAGAAAGAAAAAAAACAAACACGGATTTCGTGAAAGAATGTCTAGTGTCAATGGAAGAAAGATCCTGGCGAGAAGACGAGCTAAGGGAAGAGCAAAACTTTCAGTTTCATCTGTACCAGATCACAAAAAATAATATGTCAAAACATATATATATTAAAGGTGTTACTTTAACGAGTAACACCTTTTTTTATACCCAAATATCAACTATTTACAAACTATTTCTATAATCAATTACTTTTCAATAAATTAGCTTAAAAAAAAATCGAAAATGCCAAAAAACAATTCCATAAAATCCGTTTTAATAATTGGTTCTGGTCCCATCATCATTGGCCAGGCATGCGAATTTGACTACTCAGGTACACAAGCTATAAGGTCTTTAAGAGATGAAGGCATAGAAGTTATTCTGATCAATTCCAATCCTGCAACGATCATGACTGATCCCAAGATGGCAGATCATATTTACCTAAAACCTTTGACAACCAAGACCATTATTGAGGTTTTAAATAAACACAAAGTTGATGCTGTCTTACCCACAATGGGCGGACAAACGGCATTAAATTTATGTATTGAAGCTGATGAAAAAGGAATTTGGGAAGATTATGGGGTAGAACTTATCGGAGTGAATATTGACGCGATCAACATTACGGAAGACCGCGAACAATTTCGCGAACTTATGTTAAAGATCGGTATTGGCATGGCTCCGCAAGCAACGGCAACTTCTTTTTTGAAAGGAAAGGAAATCGCTCAGGAATTCGGGTTCCCTTTGGTCATCAGGGCCTCTTATACTTTGGGTGGTGCAGGTGCCTCAATTGTTTATAGAAAGGAAGATTTTGACGAACTTTTAAGCCGAGGCCTGGAAATTTCGCCTATTCACGAGGTGATGATCGACAAGGCCTTGTTGGGCTGGAAAGAATATGAATTAGAATTGCTTAGAGACAAAAATGACAACGTAGTTATTATTTGTACCATTGAGAATATGGATCCCATGGGAATCCATACCGGTGATTCCATTACGGTTGCCCCGGCAATGACTTTGTCAGACACGGCATATCAGCGAATGCGCGATATGGCCATAAAAATGATGCGGAGCATTGGTGATTTTGCAGGTGGTTGTAACGTCCAGTTTGCAGTGAGCCCTGATGAAAAAGAAGACATCATAGCAATTGAAATCAACCCGCGTGTATCAAGATCATCCGCTTTAGCGTCAAAGGCGACAGGATATCCGATCGCAAAGATCGCTTCCAAATTAGCCATTGGTTATCATTTGGATGAATTAGAAAATCAAATTACAAAAACGACTTCTGCCCTTTTTGAACCAACGCTTGACTATGTCATCGTAAAAATACCACGTTGGAATTTTGATAAATTTGAAGGATCTGACCGAACCTTAGGCTTGCAAATGAAATCAGTTGGTGAAGTGATGGGGATCGGACGGTCCTTTCAGGAAGCGCTTCACAAAGCCACCCAGTCATTGGAGGTTAGCCGAAACGGATTAGGCGCAGACGGTAAAGGATTGAAAGACTACAACAAAATAATTGAAAAATTAGAAAAGGCAAGCTGGGATCGTGTTTTTATCATTTACGATGCCATCCAGATGGGAATTCCATTAAAAAGGATTCATGAAATCACAAAAATTGACATGTGGTTCTTAAGGCAATATGAGGAATTACATCTCTTGGAAAAAGAGATCTCATCATATAACAACTTAGACTCTTTGCCGAAAGCGCTCTTGTTAGAAGCCAAACAAAAAGGTTTTGCAGACCGTCAAATTGCCCATATGATAGATTGCTGGGAAAGCGAAGTTCATACCAAACGTAAAGAACTTAATATCAATAGGGTATTTAAATTAGTAGACACCTGTGCTGCAGAATTTCAAGCGCAAACACCCTATTACTATTCTACTTTTGAAAGCGACATGATCGTTAATGGAAAAGCTTATTCTGAAAATGAAAGCGAAGTTAGTGATCGAAAGAAAATAGTGGTACTTGGTTCAGGGCCTAACCGTATAGGTCAGGGAATTGAATTTGATTATTGCTGTGTCCACGGGGTTCTTGCCGCAAAGGAATGTGGTTATGAAACCGTCATGATCAATTGTAATCCTGAAAC
>JBFFLO010000209.1:0-5375 GCA_041554895.1 Lutimonas sp.
AACGTTTTGCGTGTATGAGAAGTAGCGGATTTAAAAGCACTTTACTTTCAGTTTGGTACTGACTTTTATTAAAAGCACTGACCTTTGATTTAACACTGAACCCGCTATTTCTCATACACGCTGTTAGTGACTGCCTTTTTACTTTTTTAGTGCTTTAGATATCCTATCTATTTTTTCTTGAGAATAATCATTATCGCCTGTTTCCAATGCTTTTCTATAGAACTCTAGTGCTTTCAGGGAGTCTCCAGCAGCCAAATAACAATCTCCTCTTGAATCGTAGACATTATCACTATTTGGAAAATTGGCAATATTAAGATCGAACAAGGCAGCTGCCAGATCAAGATTTTTGTCCCGCATGTAGTAGTTCCCAAGCCTATTAATCAACCACTCAGCAGGCTTTATTTCGTATCCCATTTTTTGTGATACATTTTCATAATGAGATTTCACCACTTCCAAAGCCTCATCAGCGGTGTATAAGTCTGCACGACCTAGTTCAAACATCTCCTTAAAATCATACCAATCAAATAGAAATCGTAAGCCATCATATTCTGTAATTAGTGGAACACTAAAATGACTTTCTTGTGGGTAGTATTTCCATTCAAAATTTAATCCATTATCCTTCTTTTCTAATGATTTTGCAAATTTCAATATGGATCGTATGTGTACTGAAGTTCCTAAGGTGTCCTCTTCAACGGTGGAATAGTTTTGCCCGCCAATCATCGTATTTGCCATACCTACAAAAAGTCCCTTGTTAGTATAATCATGTACCGATAAGAGGGAGTCTACAGTTTCCAGATATGCCATATTATCCCACCAAAAACTTGGATCAATTGCCAAATAATTGTTGAAAAGATGGCTTCTGGTTGTTAGGGCATGTATCACACTAAGTCCACCAAACGAATGTCCAACATAAGTTCGAAAAGAGGTTGTGGGATATGTTCTGTCAACATAGGGAATCAGCTCATCCTCGATAAAATCAAGAAAAGAACTACCTCCTCCACTCTCATATTGAAGTTTATTACCGGTGCGATAATCAACATCAGCATGAGTAGGTATTAAATCGCGACTTCTATTTGTATTTGGAATAGCAATGACGATCATTTCCGGAAGAACAAGCGTACCATTGGTACTCAATTGTTTAATCAAACCTGTTACAGAATGAAAATGTCCGTTACCATCCAGTACATATAAGACGGGATATTTTTTGCCTTCCCGATAGTTTTTTGGTAGATGTACCCATATTTTTCTGGTTTCTCCAAGAATATCAGATCTGAGAGAGTCAATGTGACCAATTGTGATTTGATTGTCATTACTTAATCCTGAGTCGCTTTTATTTGACTGATCACATCCAATAGCCATTAGGGCTATAATTAAGATTGTAAAGGTATTTTTCATATTACGGTGGTTTGTTGTCACTAACGCCTAGGCTATGATTTCGTTGTGGGAAAGGTCGAAGACTTTTCCACTTAGGAAATCAGGCCGCTTGATGGTTTCTATTTTTGTTTTTTGCATACTGCCACGATGAATTATAGCCAATGTTGTGCTTTCGTTATTTTAACTTTTTTATTTCATTTTCTATTTGATCGGAAATTTGCTGATAAAAATCATTTGATTGATTGGTAACATTCTCAATAAACCAATAATTCTGATTTTTCAGTGTCTTTAAAAAATACCTAAACTCTGAATCTTTTTTTAGCTGCTCATAGTCATTAGGAATCATTTCACTTTGTGGACTATCGACTCTACCCGACCACATTTGATTAAAATGTTTACTAAATATTGTTCTTGAGGCGTTATCTATATTATCCGCATATCGTTTAGTGAAATTTGTCGCCAAATTTTCAGCATATCGATAGTAGCTAATGATATCAGACCTTAATTCTGCATTGGATATTAGATTTAGATCTTTAGATTTTAAAGCTTCATAAGTTGAAAAGTCATAAGACAAACCCCAATCAACAGCTATATTTGCAAAATGGTATTTTAAAGAATCTCTATATGGGAGGTCGTTTTCCATATATGCTATCAAGTAATCCATAGATTTTCTTGCCTTATCGTATACTTTCGTACTGCTAGAACGATAGATAGAATCTGCATAAAGACTTTCTTTAAAATCCAATAGTATTTTTAACTCTTGAGTTTTTAGTCTCCTGTTTTCATTCCAATTATTAATCTGTACCGCTATTAAAATTCCAATAACAACAAGAACTATTTCTCCAATAGCATATTTCAGATACTTTCCAGTTTTGTTTTCCACAAGTAAGTTTTGTCTAATTTTTCTAAAGAATTTTATCATTGGTTAGTGGTTTCTGATAATGAAGCACAACGGTAATGGCTATGGCAAGTGCGGGATTTTGAAACCGCTTTATTGTCCGCCTACCGTAAATTTGTTTTATTGTATTATTTTCATTTTTAAATCAGTCAGGCCGCATTTGCTATAGCCGATGTTAACTGCATTTTTTTCTAATGGAACCTTGATTCATAATATTCTTTTTTTTCAAAAATTTCGTTGTTAGAAATTATTTTATGAGCCACCTCTTGGACAAATATCTTGTCTTTCAGGTTGAGTTGATCATAAATCTCATCAAAAAAAAGTAGATAACCGGTATTCATTTCCCCTATTCTTGGTAGTAAAGTAGTAAACTCCAAGTCGGCTTTTAGATAATCTAGAATCAGCTCACGCTCAAATAGCTTTATATTACAGTCTGGTTGAGTTTTGAATGTTCTGGTTAATCCACTTATTTCTAAGTCATCCAGAAAGGGTTGATACCATTTCTCGGATACGGTTAAACCTATATGAATTGGCCGGTCTCCCTTATAATGAAATAAAAAATGTTGCACTACATTTTCCCAATTGGATTCGTATTCGTTGACATCAATCTTTTCTAAAAGGAAAGGGGGGATATTCAATTGCTTAAAAATAGTATCTCGGTATCCGTCAAATAGCAGAAAGTCAATATTAATTACTAGTATATCTGTACGCATATTTTTAGCATCCTGAAGCATCCATACTGGATAAGTATCATTATCGTGCTGGGTTAGTAAAATCCCGTTTTCAGCCACCGACCGCAACGTATTATACGCATAATTCATTAAGCTAATTGGAAACTCACGTTTCTTAAACCACTTTTTATTAGCTTCTTGTCTCAAAGCTAAATTATGGGTGCTAGTGGCATAAGTTACTACAGTAGCCAGTAAACCAGGAAAATCAGGATTCATTTGGTACGCTTTCAACAGATATTTACCCTCTCCAGGATACACAGCAGCCGTTGAACCCCTCACAAAATTATAAGTGAACGAATCAGGTATGTGTTCACCCATTATCTTAACAATGTCTTCCCCAAGCATCAAGTTAGGCCCTTCCTTAACAAAATCTGTACTCCAGTTGGCAGTTCCCTGAGCATTACGGTTAGCTCGGTAATAGTTGTACCAACTTTTTTCGTTTTTTAAATCCTTTTGTAGTGTGTTCCACCATAAATCCGCTTGAGTTGCATAATACTCTAGGGGTCTATCTTCTTGCGCAAAAGAGATTTGTTCCTCTGGCTCAGATAGGGACTGAGAAAATCCTGAAAGGGCAAAAATGCAAAGTAGATGTAGGATGACTATTTTTTTCATATCGAGAGAATTAATCATGTGTGAATAATCATAGTTTTATGCAGTTCGTTTTGATCAATTGGTTACAACGGTGTGTGTATGATTAGTTGCGTGGTTTAGCGGTTAACTTTGCAAGTACACACCAAGCTGACACGAGCGGAGCGAACTGGCGCAAGCAAAATCCGAGAGGAATTTCCAAAGTAGGCGGGAATAAGCAATTACTTATAGCCATTGTTGTGCGTTTGTTTTTTTAATCACTTGTTAGATTATACAATTAAAACTACATTTCTGAATCTGCCAATTTCTTGGTATCCACATATTGTTGAAAGGCAATAATTTTCCCCTCATCATTTAGCGTCCATAGATGTGCAGCTTGTGCATTATAAGCCTTGCCAGTAGCTTTAACTTTAGCGTCATATCGCAGAGTCGCTAAAATCATGTTATCATTCATCCCGTGGACTTTAACATCCTGCAATCCAAAGTGCTCATGGTTAGCTCCAAGACGAGCAAATACACCTTCTAAAATTGCATCTGGACCAATGTAAGGATTGCCATCTGCAAGCGAATTACTTTCGGCTTCGTTCCATTCAATTTTGGGATGCATCAATCCCAGAACAGTTGGCATATCGCCAGTTGAAAAAGCATTGTACAAAGAGTCAATAATTTGAGTGTTTTGTTCAGTTGTCATGATTTTGGTTGTTATTTAGTGCCTACTCTGGTCGGTTTTCGGCTTTCCCGTTTTTATTTCTCAATTGAGTTTGTCATAATGAAGCACAACGGTCTCGGCTATGAGTAGTTGCGTGGTTTAGCGGTTAACTTTGCAAGTACACGCCAAGCTGACACGAGCGGAGCGAACTGGCGCAAGCAAAATCCGAGAGGAATTTCCAAAGTAGGCTGGAATAAGCAATTACTTATAGCCATTGTTGTGCGTTCGTTTTTTCTTTCTTGATTATTTCGTCAATAAATTCATTTATATTTAATTCTTTCAATTCTGCGTATACTTTTTTATTCTGATTTGCTTTTTCAGCTAGTTCATATTTCATAGTCTGATATTTTATTCTAGCCCAATCATTTTTTCTTAAAAAATTCCGCATTAGAATATGTCTTTCTAAAGCTTCGCTATCTATCGGACAAACGTATAAATGATGAGCAATTGAATCTAAAATATTATTTAAAGAAATTCCATCTCTTTTAAAAACTTCTCGTTTTTCAATTCCTTGATTTCCGTTGTGATAATATCCGAGTTTAATTAATCCAGATTTGATTTTTTTAAATTCCGTTTCATTATCATAAATAATATCAATGTCAATAATTGGTTTGGAATCCAAATTCTGGACAGAAGTACTTCCAACGTGTTCGATACTATATTCAAGTCCATTCAATTCATTTTCAATTTCGCGTTTTAAATCCGCAAAATAATTTGTCCAATTTGATGTATACTTCTCGATTAGCATTCTGTTTTTCTCAAATGACGCACAACGGTCTTGTGTATGGTTAGTTGCGTGTTTAAGCAACTAATTTAGTAAACAAAAACGGACGTGAGAAAATTCCGAAGGAATTTTCCAAGTAAGCACTAGCCAAAGCAATTAATTATACACGTTCTTGTGCTTTCGTTATTTATTTAATTCTTGGTCAAGTGATTGAATAATTTCCTCATTACTTATTCTCATCTCCTCTAGTTCTTTCTTATAGGAATTTGTATTAAACCCCATACGCAAGGTGTAATCTTCAAATAAAGGATCGTTAAATAAGCCAACGAAATCAGATGGATGTTTACTTCC
>JBFFLO010000210.1:0-5339 GCA_041554895.1 Lutimonas sp.
GGCAAGCTCGAAAGGCGCTAATGTCATTGTCTCAGATTCATTGGGTGTTTACAGCAATTCCGAATTGATGAAAAAACAAGATCTTATTATACAGTATTGGACCATGGGTACCATCACAGAGGAACAAAGCAAAGGGCTCATTGAAGCAGTAAAAAGCGGAACCGGCCTGGTTGGTTGTCATGGGGGAATTGGCGATTCTTTCAGGAACAATACTGATTACCAGTACATGGTCGGGGGTCAATGGGTCACGCATCCGGGCGGAAAAATCGACTATACCGTCCAAATAAGCAAGACCAGAGATCCTGTAACAAAAGGCCTCCAGGATTTTGAAATTAAAAATACAGAGCAATATTATATGCATGTTGACCCAAATGTTCGCGTATTGGCAACAACTACTTTTAATGCTGATCACGATGCATGGATAGCAGGAAATAACATGCCCGTTGTATGGAAAAAATACCACGACAAAGGCCCTGTTTTTTATATTTCCATAGGTCACAATCCGGAAGATTTTGACCACCCTGCTGTTTGGACGATGTTGACCAGAGGTATTGATTGGGCCATAAATAAAAACAATCAGTATAAATAATGGCTTAAAAAATGCACTTTTATAGCACTAAATCGAGCTTTCTTTAGTGATAATTTTAAGGTTGGACTCAGTTTTTACTATGGTTATGACAGTCAGCCACAAAATATCGATGCTTCAAATGATGACTACGGATTGAATTTGCAGTTCACGTATTCCTTAAATTAATTTTTTTTCAATCATACTTCTTTTTTTTATGTAAATCCATTGATCACGGTTAATGAATTCATTGATTTTGGTTAATGCATATGTCATGGCGTAGCGCTAATTTTATATCTAACCGGGACAAATCTTTTAGCAGCATTTTCTCTCGTGTAAAATATTGAAATTGACAACGTATTATTGATTCATTCACATAAAACCTTTTATTATGAAAAAAGAACTGATTTACAATGAAAACCTGCATTTTGAGCATGAAAATTGGCAACAAGAACTTAACTTTTGGGACGATGAGATGAAATCATTTCATTTGAGACTCGAAGAATTAGTGAATAGATGGACCGACCATAAGGTTCTAGCTGAAATCGAAAAATTTCAAAATCAATTTATGATTCAGGAAAAAGAGCTCGATGCCGTAAGGAATCAAATCCAAATGCATGAAAAGAATATGGCTGCGCATTATGAAAAAAATGAAGATGTACTGAATAAGATGTTTGTCGATCAGCATCTTACCTTAAGAGAAGTAATGCAGACCCAGAGAAACCTTTACAACGATCTAAAAAGAGAATTTTTTAAATTTATGACAAAATATATGTGAATTGCTGCTTTTCCAACTTAGTTGAACTGATTAATAGGTGAGACATCTCATATCTTTTAGCGGCAAGTGCAAGTAACTTTCGAAACAATTGATTGACTCAGGTTTATTTTGGTCAGCCGATTTGATCGTTTTCTGAAACATTCAGGGCAATCTGAAAAAAGCTCAAGATCCCAGGTGTCGGCAAATACCCGCCCGACACCCAGGGATATGCCATAATCGATAACTTCTTCCAGGGAACTGAGTGCCGGTTTTTCAAATTCCCCTTTTTTCATCAATATGTCCATGGCACCATTACCTGCTCTTACAGGGATTATGGTGCAACAGTCAACCCCCGCCTGAAAAGCCAGGTCTAAAGATTTTTTTGCCCAGTAAACACCCTCTTCTTCATTCATAAAAGGGGGTCTTAATAAAATAAAGGCCCGCGATCTGATCTGGTTTTGGTTCAAATATTTTACAGCCCTAGTAAAATCATCCACATCCATTTGCTTATTGAGTTTTCTTAAAACTTCTGGATGTACTGTTTCCAAACCTATGGCTACTTCAAGCTCTGCCTTTAACATATCCCTGAATTCCAGGCATCTGTTACCGATAAGTTTTGGATGAGCTTCGACTACAACCGTTTCAAAACCAGATACCAAAGAAGCAATATCCTTATAATCGCTTACAGGAATTGCCTTTTCGTCAAAAAAACTGCCACTGTTATAGAGTTTGATCTGTTTCACCTTGGGCATTTGTTCCAAAGCCCATTCGATCTGTCTGGGAATGGCACCCGCTGGTACTGATTCTACAGTTGTATTTTTCCAAAGATCGCACATCAGGCAGCGAAAGGAACACTCCTTATTACTCAGAAAAATGATCCCGGTATCCTTAAGTTCTCCTGAGGCGCCTCTCTCCTTTTCTACTAACCATGCATACGGTTTGTATGGATCCACAGGATTTCGCTCAGGCCTGTTAGAAACGATCCAACTGCTAGTCAACAATCTCTCCTTCTTATTACTCATACTTTGACATGAACTCCTTTCTGTAAGTGATGTCTTTTTCAGGAAAATGCTTTTTAAAATTACTGGTTGATGCTGCTCCATGTTGAAAACGGCGCTTCTCAAAAACGGGCATATCAATTCCTGTGACGGCCTTGACGCCTGCTGCCACGATCTGACCTTTTAGATCATATAATTTTTGATGATCCCAGTCTGTAAGGTCTATATAGGGAATACCCTCAGAAATCTCGATCACATTTGGCAAAGTATAAGGGCTAAACCCTTCAAAGCCCAAAAGGTCGGCCGGAGAAAATGTACGCATATAGCCTCTGCTCAACCCCCCCGAATAGGTTAAGGAATGCTTGATCGAATCAACCCCCCAGCCTTCATGATACAGCATCAAATTATTCAAAACACTTTTGATGGTCAATTCAGGATTGTCTTCAATAGGATAATCCTTAAGGTTTTCATCTCCGCCATCACCGTCAATAATATACTTCCAATCAGGATACCTTTTCCTGATGCTTTGAAGCAAGGACAAGTTCATGGTAGCCGACTGTATATCGAGAGGTTTATAATCTTCGACCACCTCAATGGCTTCCTTCCAATTAAGCGAGTCATAATTTAATTCGATGGGCTCCAAAAATAATTCAAGGTCGAGGGCTCGTAAAAATTTGCGCGCCTGTAAAAGATCCTCTCCTTCTCCCTCAACAGATAAAGTAAAAGCTTTTAGACGAGACGGGCTTTCCCCTAATTCTCGTAAGGCATGGTACAATAAAACAAAAATGGAACCACTGTCTATTCCCGCCGAAAAAGTTACGCCTACAGGGCCCTTTGTTGCCCTGAACTGCAGCCATTTTTTAATTTCAGCATATACCGCCCCAATATAGTCCCGGCCTATTTGCTCTATATCCTGAGGCTGGTAGGCATTGCGCTTTGGTGTAAAGAATCTTTCATAAACAGGGTTGGGATCAGGGCATCCCAGCAATTCTATCCTGGTCACATAATGAGCCGGAGCCATCCTGGTATAAGATGGGTGAAACTGATCGTCAAGCCCTTCTTTTTTAAGATGCTCATAAATTACATCAATGCGTTCGGCTATGATCAGTTGGGGGCCAACGGCCTGTTTGGCGATAAAATACCTGATCGGCCTTCCAATGGAGCGGGCCATCTTAATGGTTTTTCCTTCAACCGATATCAGGCAAAACTGCCCGTCGATCTTTCGAACAGCTTCCAAATCACCTGACTTTACCACATCAACCGCTTCCTCATGGCTCATATTGTAAATGACATTCTTCTTTGGATCCGTTAAATCTACTACCTTACTTATATACTGACTATTCATGACAAATATTTAATGCTATTATCAAATTCATTTTAAATGGATGCTAATTTAATGAATTGGCATGGTTTGGCCCAATTGGAAAATCCTAAAATCAGCCATGGACATTTTTCTATTGATATCCTTTACCTTTAGAAAAATCAAGGTATTGATTTGCCTGTACTTGCTGAAATACTTCCAGAGAACCGTCAGGCCATTGAATCCTTAATTCATCGATAACTGAATGATCCCCCAGACCAACATGAACACGAGGCTCTTTGTTGGAAAGATAGCCGCTGGTCCATTGATTTACCATCACCTGGGTCTTATCTCCTGTTCGGATCGTTATTTTGGCTCCTATCCCGGATGCAAGGCCCTGCTCGCCTTTAAGGCTCAAGCCGACCCAATTCTTTTTATTCCCCCCATCATTCCTCAACAGGCTAGCCGAAGCAATTAAATCCACATGAGATATGGAGACGTCCATATCCCCGTCATTATCATAGTCCCAAACAGCAAGGCCCCGTCCCGATCGCTTGGTCGAAAAATAGTCTCCGTGCATTTTACCCACGTCTTTGAATTTTCCTTTGCCATCGTTTTCAAGAAGCAAAGGGTACTGAAGAATAAGTTCCTCTGCTGTCCCGTTGGTTGTGATCAGGTCCAAGTCCCCGTCATTATCATAGTCGAACAAAGCCGCTCCCCAAGCTCCCTTACCCGACAAAGGTCGGGCAATACCACTTTTCTCCGTAATATCTTCAAACAATCCGTTTCCTGTATTGCGATACAGTGCCCCGTATTTTAAATCAGACACAAAAATATCCACTAAACCATCTCCATCCACATCCCCCAAAGTAGCGTGCATGGAACCCGTTTCCTGCCCTTTGCTGTTAGCAGCAAGGCCGCTGGCAATACCTACTTCTTTATAAGTACCTCCATCATTTCTGAACAAAAAATTAAATTGGTGATCATTGGCCTGAAAAATATCCATGTCTCCATCATCATCATAGTCAAAAACCGTGAGCCCCATGCATTTGGAATCCGGATAAAGCAATCCGTTCCTTTTTGTTGTTTCTTTAAAACTTCCATCCGCCATTTGCTCATACAGCAGGGAAGCCTGACCCCTGTACTCCGATGGATGAGGCATCATTCCCGGAGTTTGTGTCGATATATATGCAGGGTCAAAAGCCAAGAAATTGCCTACCATTGCATCCAATCGCCCATCAAGGTTAAAATCCCAAAAAGATACACCGATGCTCCATTTGGTAAATCCATTTAGCTTTTCAGGTCCGGCAAGCCCCAATTTGGAGGTAATATCCTTAAAAGTTCCATCTCCGTTATTGTGATAAAACACATTGGAACCATAATTGAGCAAATAAAGGTCTTCAAAACCATCATGATCAAGATCAACTGCTCCCGCAGCCATGCTCCATTGGAGATCATTCAGGCCCGCTTGTTCTCCTGTTTCAGTAAATGTTCCGTCTCCATTGTTTTTATACAATTTGTCACGGCTATTCATAAATCCTTTACCTCCTTCATCTGAAATTCCTTGCAGGTAGGTTCCGCTCATCATAAAAAGATCCATGAGCCCGTCATTGTTATAATCAAAAACCGTGAGCCCCATGCATTTGGAATCCGGATAAAGCAATCCGTTCTTTTTTGTGGTTTCTTTAAAACTTCCATCTGCCATTTGCTCATACAGCA
>JBFFLO010000211.1:0-5329 GCA_041554895.1 Lutimonas sp.
GAACGATCAACAATTGCTGCAGAAGCATTGGATTTCTCCCAAAGCGGGATATATTTTTTATGGCCTATAAAAGTTATAGAACTTTCTTTTGCCGATTCTATTTGTTCCGGTTCCGATATTCGTTGATCCGTATATCCGATTAAGCGTCCATTAAGCAGCTTGCAAAGCTCTTCAATGGAATATGATTTTGATGCATTTTTCATGGTTGAAAGGTAGGGATTTATTAGCAGGGGTTATTTAACTAAGTATCATTTCATATAAATTATTGACGGCATATTTTGTCTTCTTTTCGCCAACTTTGACAAAACCATAATCTTCATAATAGCGGCACAAGCGAAGATTGGAGCCGTCGCAATCCAAACGGATTTTTTTAATTTTATCTTGTTTTAACCGGTCAAGGATTTTATTTATAAGTGCCTTCCCAATTCCCTGGCCGCTATATGCGGGAAGAACTACCAGGGAATGAATATATCTTGTGTTCTTTTCTATTCCTTTTTCATCCCAGTACAGCGTGTCTTTTTCGAGAAGCCTGAACATGGCTATTTTGTTTCCGTCAGGCCCATAAACAAAAAAGAATTCCCCATTGTCAAACCCCTCTTTGACCCAGTTTATTTTTTCCGCCGGGGGATCAACCCAATAGCTCCATTGGCTCACCCTTTTTTTGGCAAGCGACTTACTGGCCAGTTTAAAAAAAACCAGAGCATCATCAAGTTCGGTATTTAACGCCCGAATGAATTTAATTTCCATGCAATATAAGAATTGGATCGCGTTATTTTTTTATCAATTTATTGAAAGACAGGGCCTTTTCTATCCAAAAATCCAAATCAACATCTTTATCAAACCCCTCAGGATCGATAAATAAAAACCCCATCATTTTCTTCTCCACGACTTTCCCTTTACTGATAGGTCTTTGGCGAACTTTATCGGCCAAAAATTCACTATGGGCCATATGCAATATATAATTTTTGACGCGGTATAAAACAGCATACTAATTTACAAATTAAAGTAAATTAATTCCTGCTTCTAAGCAAAGAACACAGCGAATTCCTTTCAGGCCCATTTAAAACTTTAATGATCGAGATGAAGGGTATAAGTCTATTTAAGCCTTGGTTTGTGAAGACTATGAACTCTTCTTTAAGGAACTTTCAGCGCAAATAAGGAAGCGTTATTCCATATTTTTTTCCGGCATGATTCTCGGGCTCCAGATTTCATAAATTGGCGCTCCTTTGGAGCTCATGCCACTGTGATGCCATTCGTTTTCGATGACTTCATACTGGAAAGTCAATGTAGCTCCAACCCTGCTGTTATCTCTTGAGAAAAATTCTATTTGTTCTGTATAAGTTCCATTTTCGGCGGTATAGCTGCCACCTCCTGTTCCGGAAAACCTTCCGGATGCTGTGTTAAATGCAATCCATTGAAAACGAGATGAAGAGAGGATTTTCATGGTTTTTCGATCACCAGGGGTACGACGTACCATATTTCCGTCTCTTTTCCGCCCAGTAATCAACCATGCCCCGTTCAAATCGCCCTTCTGGCCCGAATCGATTCTGGCCCAAACCTTGTCACTTCCCTCAAATGTTATCGTATCTCCTTTAAGGTCAAAAACGAGCTCTCTTGTTTGGCCGACAGCAGTGCTGTCAGATGAAGAAAATTCAAGGGTCAAGAAGAAAGTATGATCATTAACTTTCCATGAACCCCCGAAGGTTCTAATAAAGGCACCTGATTTCTCATTGTAAAAAGTTTCCGCCAAATAACCATCCATAACAATAGTTGTAATGGTAATGTTTTCCCCTGCTTCATTTGTTTCGGAGCTTGTCCAGGCACCTTGAAGCGCTTTTGAAACATCAGATTCATCTGCATAAAACTCCTGATTAGGTTTACTTTCATCATTAGGATCGCAAGCGTATTTCGCAGCAATCACCATTGAAAGAACCAGGAGTGGAAAAACAATAAGGGTTTTCATGTTTTATCAATTAGTTTGAAGTAACTTCTTTAGGTCAATGATGATAAATTATGTAAAAGCAGGGATACCTGTAATGTCCATTCCGGTGATCAGAAGATGAATATCATGAGTACCTTCATAGGTGATCACTGATTCCAGGTTCATCATATGCCTCATAATGGAATAGTCTCCTGTGATACCCATCGCCCCAAGAATTTGACGTGCCTCGCGTGCTACATTCAGGGCCATTTCCACATTATTTCTTTTGGCCATTGAAATCTGAGCAGATGTAGCGCGGTTTTCATTTCGCAGGACACCCAATCTCCAGGTTAGTAACTGTGCCTTTGTTATCTCAGTAATCATTTCAGCCAGTTTTTTTTGTTGCAATTGAAAACCGGCAATTGGTTTTCCAAACTGTATTCGTTCTTTGGCGTATCTCAAAGCAGTATCATAGCAGTCCATTGCAGCTCCTATTACCCCCCAGGCAATACCATACCTGGCAGAATCAAGGCAGCCCAGAGGAGCGCCCAAGCCACTTTTATTAGGCAGCAGGTTTTCTTTTGGGATTTTTACATTGTCAAAGATCAATTCTCCAGTAGCAGAGGCTCTTAAAGACCATTTATGATGTGTTTCAGGGGTTGAGAACCCTTCCATGCCTCTTTCGACGATCAGCCCGTGTATCCTTCCCTCCTCATTTTTCGCCCATACAATCGCAATATCCGCAAAAGGCGAATTAGAAATCCATAATTTTGCTCCATTAAGCAGGTAATGGTCTCCCATATCCTTATACTTGGTCTCCATTCCTCCCGGGTTTGATCCGTGATTAGGTTCCGTAAGACCAAAACAGCCAATCATTTCGCCAGTAGCCAGTTTAGGCAGGTATTTGTTTTTTTGCGCCTCGCTTCCGTATTTAAAGATCGGGTACATGACCAAAGAAGATTGAACAGAGGCCGTTGATCTGATCCCCGAATCCCCCCTTTCGATTTCCTGCATGATCAAACCGTAAGATATCTGGTCTAATCCTGCTCCCCCGTATTCTTCAGGAATATAAGGCCCAAAGGCCCCAATTTCAGCAAGACCATGTAATAACTGGTTCGGAAATTTTGCTTCCTGAGCGGCGTCTTCAATAATTGGTGACACCTCCCTCTTTACCCAATCTCTGCAAGCGTCTCTCACAAGTTTGTGCTCTTCAGTTAATAAATCGTCAAGAAGAAAGTAATCAGGTGCTTGAAATTGATCTAAAGACATACAAATTAAGATTTTGTTAGTAAAGCAAAGTTACAATTATTGGTATGATAAAAACAAGCGCTATAAACTTTTAAATGCATAAAAATAAATATTATATTTGTTCCTGATGCGCTATACGTTTAGGAACGAAGAAAAGCTTAAAAAGAAAAATCTTATTAAAGAATTATTTGCCTCCGGCAAGTCCGTATCGCTGTTCCCATTAAAAATGATCTACCTTCAATATGATCATGATTCCCCTTTTAAGGTCCAGGCGGGCGTATCAGTATCCAAAAGAAATTTTAAGAGAGCCGTAGACAGAAACCGAATCAAAAGATTAATGCGGGAATCTTATAGAAAAAATAAATACTTGATATACAATAATGAAGATACTAAAAAGCATATAATGATGTTTATATATCAAGGTAAGAAGGAAGTAGCATATGAACTAATGGAGGAGAAAATGAATCAGTTGATTGAAAAATTTCTCCAAAAGCAAAAATCACTGGCAAAATGAAAAAACTGAAAAGGGCTGTAGTGATCGGCAGTCTAGTACTGATAAGCACATTTTTATTTGCATTTAAATCGGATTTTTTCGAAGTAGCAAAGCAAATGGAAATTTATACCACCTTGTTTAAAGAGCTGAACCTGTATTATATTGATGAAATCAATCCTGCAGAATTAACTGAGAAGGCCATTAATGAAATGCTGGAAGGACTTGATCCATATACAAGGTATTATGATGAACAAGGTGTTGAGGAGGTTAAGATCAATTCTTCAGGGGAATACAGTGGCATTGGTGCAGAATCAAGTCATTATGATGATAAACTTGTCATTACTGAAGTATATGAAGGATATTCTGCAGAGGAAGTAGGCATTAAAGTAGGTGATCAAATTGTAAAGATCGATGATATTTTTGTAGCTGATTATGACAGCAAGCAGATTTCAACTTTGTTACAGGGAGTTCCTGACAGCATGGTAAATCTCATTATAAAGAGGCAAAACGAAACATTTAATTTCACGGTAAAACGAGAAAAAATAATCGTTGATCCTGTACCTCATTTTCAGATGGTAAGTCCTGAAATTGGCTATATCGCATTTAACAAATTCAACAATAAAGCTTCGGCCTCTGTAAAATCTGCTTTTGTGGATTTAAAGGAAAAGGGAATGAATAAGCTGATTCTTGATCTTAGGGGCAACCCCGGTGGATTATTGAATGAGGCGATAAATATCACGAATTTCTTTGTTCCTAAAAATGAAGTAGTTGTTAGTACAAAAGCCAAAATAAAAAAATGGAGCGAAGTATACAGAACAAAATACGAACCCATTGACCTTGACATTCCGATAGTTGTATTGATCGATGGAAAATCAGCTTCAGCGGCTGAGATTGTGGCAGGGTCGTTGCAGGACCTTGACCGGGCAGTTATTCTGGGAGAAAGATCATTTGGAAAGGGATTGGTCCAACGCTACAGAAATCTTACCTACGGCACCAAGCTAAAACTTACAATTTCTAAATACTATACCCCTAGTGGCAGAAATATCCAGGAACTTGATTATACCCATCGTGAAGGAGAAGATATTCCTAAATTTGCTGCAGAAGACAGGAATTCTTTTAAAACGAAAAATGGGCGAACAGTATATGATGGCGGAGGAATATCTCCTGATATAGAAATTGAGAAGGCTGCTTTAACAGCATCAACAAAAGCCTTGTTGAGGTCTGATGCCATTTTTAATTTTGCATCTGATTATTTTTACAACCACCCTACCATTGCAAGTCCTGAAACCTTTGTATTTGATGACGCGCAATTTGATCGATTCATGTCGTTTTTACAAGAAGGGAAGTCAAACTTTAAAACGAAATCGGAATCGGAGTTCGAAGCGGCGTTTGAGCTTTCAGAAAAAGAGGATCTGTCTGAAGGGATTCAATCTTCTTATAAGGCACTTTCCAGGGAACTGGAGCAGGAAAAATTTGCTGAACTGAACAAGAACCGTCAAAGCATCAAAGAAGTGCTTAGCGATGAGATTATCAACCGCTATTATTTTGAAAAAGGTGAATATCAAAACCATATAGAATTTAGCCCTTTTATAAAAGAAGCTATCTCAGTTCTTGAAAATGAGGATCAATACAGAAGCATTTTAGCGAATGGAAAAAATTAAACGAAC
>JBFFLO010000212.1:0-5329 GCA_041554895.1 Lutimonas sp.
AAGATGAAGTTTTTTGAAGAATTAAAGCGGCGGAATGTTATCAAGGCCACCATGGCATACATTGTTATTGCCTGGGTTTTAATTCAGGTTTTAACCAATATACTTCCCATATTTCAAGCCCCTGTCTGGGTCTTAAAAACCTTGATGATTCTATTGGCAGTCGGTTTGCCGATTTGGATGATCTTTTCCTGGGTGTATGAAGTAACCCCTGAAGGCTTAAAAAAAACAGAACAGGTTTCCAAGGATGATTCCGTTACGGCGACCACCAACAAGAGGCTCAATATTATTATCCTGGTAGTACTGCTTATAGCTATTGGTGTCCATTTTATTGAGCCCTCAAATTCAGAAACCCCGAACAAAGGCTCAAGAAGTGAATCCATCCAAGAAAATACCATTGCCGTACTTCCTTTTATGGATATGAGCCCCAATAAAGACCAGGAGTTTTTGAGTGATGGTATCGCAATCGAAATCTATGATGAATTATGCAAATACAGGGAGCTTTCGGTTGCAGGAAGAACCTCTTCCTTCTCATTTAAAGATAAAAATGAACCTCTTACAAGCATAGGAGACCAACTTAAGGTCAATACAATTCTAGAAGGCAGCGTTAGAAGGCAGCAAGAAAAGATCCTGATATCGGTAAGCCTTGCCAATGCAAAAGATGGATTTATCATTTTTTCAGAATCCTATACTGATGATATGGAAAATATTTTTGCCTTACAATCAAAAATAGCCACGGATATCGCCAGAAAGATAGAATCCAATTTAGGCCTTGAGAACATAGCGCTACATCAGGCCAGAAAGATTGACCCTCTAGCCTACGAAAACTATTTAAAAGGGAAATTGCAGTTCGTCAATGGTCCTATTAACATGAAGGAGAATGAAATATTCATGCCCATGAAATATTTTGAAACCGCCGTAAAACTGGATTCCAATTTTGCAGAGGCCTGTGCTTATTTATCACTTGCCTATTTTAACATGTCCGATTGGGTTCTGGAAGCCAATGATGTGTCACAACGAAGGATCGCCCTTGACTCAGCAAAATTACTAGCCAAAAGAGCTTTGTCATTAGATTCCCTTAGTCCGGGGGCACATCTTGCCATGGGAAGTTATTATTTCCATAATTATGATTGGCTAAGAGCAGAAAAGGAAAAAAGGAAAGCAGTTGCACTTAATCCTAATGGGGCAGATGAAAAATGTATGCTCGCATCATTTTTAAGTGGTTTCGGTCAAGCCGAAGAGGGTCTTTTACTGGATCAGGAAGCGATTAAACAAGACCCTATGGAAATAAAATGGAAAGCAGCCTATGCCAGGGACTTATATTATTCGGGTAATTATGACAAATGTATTGAACACTGTCTGCTTTTAATTCAGGAAGACCCAAATTCAGCCGGGGCGGATCAATTTCTTTGGCTTAGTTATGCGAGAAAGAAGGCATTTGAGAAGGCCAGAGATGTTTTGGCACACTTTGTAAAGGAACATCTCAAGGACAGCGTTATGTCATCATTCTTTGAGCAAAATGATTTTAAAACTGCGGTTAAGAAAATACTTGCTTACGACCAGGAATCAAGTATTACAGCTCTTCAGAACCCTATTTTCAAAGCAACTTTTTATGCTTTTATTGAAGACAAAGAAAATACGATCAAATACCTCTATATAAGTTATGATCGTCGCGAACCAATTATTTCTCTTTTAAGGGATTCGAGATTTGATTTTATCATGGATGATCCAAGGTATATAGAATTATATAAGAAAACCGGATTCAAAGCTTATGATGACTATAAAAGGAAACAAAAAGCCGCATATAAATTTAAACCCAATAAGCCCGTTTGATTTTAATCAAGGTTTCGGTGCCATCTCCCCAGACCTCTACTTGTGCGGCTGGGCATAGGCATACCATGGATCAGAAGCATCCATGAAGAAACTGTCTCGATAATTTTCATGCTACATTAAGGTTTTGTACACCACACATGTTAGGAATATTTTATGGGTTTAAAAAACACGTTCATCTTAAAGGTCGGTTAGCTCTTATAATTTGCCTGCTTTGATTTGCCTGTCTGCATAATCAACCGCTCTTGCAGTCAGTGCCATATAAGTGATGCTGGGATTTTGAGTCCCTGAACTTGTCATACAGGCGCCATCGGTAACAAATACATTGGGTACATCGTGCATCTGGTTCCACTTGTTCAACACACTGGTTTTTGGATCATGTCCCATACGCGCGGTACCCATTTCGTGGATACAGGCACCAGGCGCCGTTACATCATTATATGAGCCAATATCTTCACAACCTGCGGCCTCCAGCATTTCTATGGCACATTTAACGGCATCTTCGCGCATTTTCATTTCATTCTCTCTCAATTCAGCATCAAAAGTAATGGTTGGCATGCCATACTTGTCTCTCTTATCAAAATTAAGGAACATTTTATTTTCATGGTTTGGCAATATCTCACCAAAAGCCGTCATACTTGCCCAATAGGCGCCAGGTTTAAATATCGCATCTTTTAATGCTTCTCCATAAGTTCCCTCCGGATTGTTGGTCACCCGGTTTATACCACCTTGATAACCAAACCCGCGTACATACTCTTTTTTAATTGTTGTCTCATCGATATTTCTAAACCTTGGAATGTAAAAACCTACAGGTTTTCTACCTTTATAATAGGTATCTTCAAACCCGGGTAATTTACCAAAAACCCCCATTCCATAATGATGGTCCATCATATTATGTCCCAATTCCCCACTGCCATTACCCAAACCATTCGGAAAACTGTCAGACCGGCTGTTCAGTAAAATAGCTGTTGTTCCAACGGTACTGGCATTACAAAATACAATACGAGCCGAAAATTCGAATACTTCTTTGGTTTCAGCATCAATTATCCTAACAGCAGATGCTTTTTTAGTTGCCTTGTCATATACGATTTCTGACACGATACTATGTGGTCTTATCGTTAAGTTACCGGTAGCTTCTGCTACCGGTAAAGTTGCCGAAACACTGCTGAAATAAGCTCCAAACGGGCAACCCCTCCAACATCTGTTCCTGCTTTGGCACTGACCCCTTAAGCCTTTATGGATTTCAGGATCATAGGCTGTAAGATTTGCAACTCTTCCAGGGGTAACGACTCTTTCAGGATACACTTTAGCAACTTCTTCTCTTAAATGCTGTTCAGCACAATTCAACGGAAATGGCGGTAAATATTTTCCGTCAGGAACCTGCTTCAATCCTTCTTTTTGCCCGCTCACGCCAACAAAAGTTTCCACTTTATCATACCAGGCTTCAATATCTTTATAGCGAATGGGCCAGTCAACGCCAATTCCTTCATTCTTGTTCGCCTCAAAATCGAGATCACTCCAACGGTAGCAATGCCTCCCCCACATTATAGAACGTCCACCAACATGGTGGCCTCGAATCCAGTCGAATCTTTTTACTTCATCGTAAGAATAATCACTGTCTTTGTTGATCCAGTGTTTATTATCTTGATTAACCCACCAATTAAGCCTGTTTTGCTGAAAATAGTCACTTTCTTTCTCCTTGTGAGGAACCACATTTTGGCTGGGCATGTCCCAAGGATCTTTATCAGCAGTTGGGTATTCGCCATGCCTGACCATCCTGCCCCTTTCCAAAACCAGTGTTTTATATCCTTTTGAACACAGCTCCATCGCTGCGTAGCCTCCGCTAATCCCTGAACCTATGACAATCGCGTCAAAAGTGTTCTCTGTTGAATTCTTCAAGCTCATAATGCCCATGCTTTTCCACCTGCTGATTCTAAAGAAATACATGCTTCGTATTTTCCAGGAATCGGTAAGTAATTTAAATATACAGTGGCTATTTCTTCTGTCGAGAGATAATATGCAATTGCTTGCTGCTTGAACTCCAAAAAGGCAGATTTTGTCACCTGGTCTTTTTCTGCTGAGGATATGAGCACGCCTTTAAGCTGCTCTAATTGACTTTGAGAAGTGCAAAATGGTTTCAAAGCAGCAAAGGTTCCCGAAAACTTTTCCTTTTGAGCAGGACTATATACTGTTCCAACCATTGTATCCATAATTTGATGCACTCCCACATCTACAGCTGATGGACTGCTGGTTTTTGGCAGTATAAAGTTTAAGAGATTTTGAGCTAAAGAAAAGTCTTTCTCGTTAAAAAACTGAGGGATATAATTTAGATCCTCGACATGTGTTACTTTTTTGCAAGCAGTCAATAGTGAACTTGATAAAGGAACCGCCAAAACAGCTCCAGTTGCCATCGTTACTAATTTGATAAGTTCTCTTCTTTCCATTTAATCGGTTTTGTACGACTACTCTCTGGTCAGGATCCATGTCCTTTTCAGGTAAAGTCGTTCGGGTAAATTCAGTAAAAATAATTGGCAAGGATCTAAGCTTATTAAAACTACAGAAAAGATAAAATTCTTTGAACTCATATAACTAAGGGCATCCATGTTTTACAGGGCCTTAGGTGAACAGAAGCTTTTCATTTGCCAAAGACTCAGTGAGCCGGTAAAATGCCTTTTTAAAAACGTTCTTTCCCTTTTAAGCCTATAACAAATGCATCTTTAAAACCATTCATTTTCAATAAATTCAGATAGTTCACAGCCTCCTCACGTGACGCAAAAACACCAGAAAAATATCTATTTAACCCATCCTCATATTGGTAGTTGAACAAACTAGACAATTCAATGTATTTATCCGTTTGCGCCTTACCATTGAAGGCCCCGATTTGCACCGTATAAACTTCCAGAATGCTGTTAAAATTGTAATTTGAACCTAATATAACATCTCTGGTTGAGCCAACAACTTGGGAGGCCTCCTCTACTTCCTTATCAGATACATCTGCAACTATGCTATCTTCCTTGCTTTGGTCTGCCTGCATATTCATGACAAGCTCTAAGGGTTTCGCATTCAAATCATTCACAGTTTTTACAGCCAGTTCCCCGATCAAATAACCATCCAGGTACCCTTTTAAGGTATAAGATGTATTACAAGATTGCTTAAATTTAAAGGAAGCATCTGGTTTATTTGAGAGATAAGATGACAACAATTCCTCATTATCATCGTACAACATAATTTTTACATTGAGCAGTAATTCCTGAGTGTCAGCATTTTTAACGATACCTGAGATCTCTTGTTGGCAGTCAATATTCAGCTCCATAAGATCAACAGCGGCATAAATTTCTTCTACTCCCTTGCCTGGTTGTTCTTGAAACGAAAAAGAGTTTAACTCTTCATTTTCAAAAATATCATAAGCAAAATCACTGTTTTCCATATCAACTTTTTCATTCAATTTTAGCGGGTTAGACATAGAGTTGTCAAATATTTTACTCGCAAAAACATCCAGTTC
>JBFFLO010000213.1:0-5290 GCA_041554895.1 Lutimonas sp.
TTAGCAGATTTTGTGATCAACGGACACAAGAATAGTCTTTTTTTGATCCGTGGTTATGCCGGTACCGGAAAGACAACCATCATAAGTGCAGTGGTCAACCATTTGAACCCCGTCGGGGTCAAAGCTGTATTATTGGCTCCTACCGGCAGAGCAGCTAAGGTAATGGGAAGTTATGCCAAGCGGCAATCACTGACGATTCATAAAAAAATATATTACCCCAAGAATGATCCCCAGACGGGCATGAGTTTTGTTTTGCAACAAAACAAGCATCAGAATACGCTATTCATCGTTGATGAAGCCTCTATGATCCCTGACAGGGCAACAGATGCAAGGGTATTTAACAACAGGTCTCTGTTGCTGGATTTAATGACTTATGTTTATTCCGGAAAGAACTGTAAGCTGATCCTTGTTGGTGATACTGCCCAGCTTCCACCCGTGAAGCTGGACCTCAGTCCGGCCCTTGACCGGCAATACCTTGAGATGGAATTCAATATGGAGGTCCTGAGCCTTGAACTTGATGAGGTGATGCGGCAGCATGAGGCTTCCGGGATTCTGCACAATGCAACATTGATCAGGGATTTATCATCGAGAAATGTCTTGAATCAGTTCAAGTTTGATCTAAACTTTAAAGATGTACAGCGTTTGACTGACAGCTATGATATCCAGGATGCGATCTTTAATGCCTACAATGAAGGGATGGAGAACACCGTTTTTATTGTGAGGTCCAATAAGAGGGCCAACCTCTATAACCAACAAATAAGGAATGGTATTTTGGGTTATGACAATGAGATGACAGCAGGAGATTTGATCATGGTGGTGAAAAACAATTATTTCTGGCTCAAAGATGCTCCAAAGGCAGGATTCATTGCCAATGGCGATATTTGTGAAGTCCTGGAGATCTTCAGCTTTAAAGAGTTATATGGTTTTAAGTTCGCAGAAGTAAAACTTCGTCTGGTCGATTACGAGGAACAAAGACCTTTTGAAACGGTACTCTTGCTTGACACCTTACATAGTGAGGCTCCTTCACTTACTTATGAAGAAAGTAACAGGTTGTATCATGCAGTATCGGAGGATTACGCAGAGGAAAGATCAAAGTATAAAAGGCTTTTGGCCGTTAAGAACAATAAATATTTTAATGCACTTCAAGTCAAATTTTCCTATGCTTTAACTTGTCATAAAACACAAGGGGGCCAATGGGACAATGTATTTGTAGAACAGCCATACTTGCCCGAAGGAGAAGATATTTCATACCTTAGATGGCTGTATACCGCTGTAACACGTGCGCAGAAAAAATTATTTCTAATAGGGTTTAAGGATGATTATTTTGAGGAATAACTGGGTTTTTATCTTGTTCTGGTCTTTATTTTTAACAAGCTGTTCCGTCTCTAAGAAGATGCAAAAGGACCTGCAGAAATTTTCAGGCGAAGCCCCATATTTTAAAGGAATTACGGTGTTAAATGCCGAAACGGGTAAGCTTCTTGTAGACTTTAATGGGAATAAGTATTTTACCCCTGCTTCAAATGTAAAGCTCTTCACGCTGTATACAGCCTGGAAAACTTTAGAGGATTCTCTCGCATCCTTTGATTATGTAAAAACAGGAGATTCCTTGATTCTCCGGGGTACTGCCAATCCTTTTTTCTTTATGGATTCCATCGATGAAAGAGCCGTGCAATTCTTAAGGGATACCCATGAAAACATATATTTAAAAGATGAAGAAATAGAAGAACCAGTTTATGGAACAGGTTGGTCCTGGGATGATTACCTTTATGGGTATATGCCTGAGAAGCATCTGTTTCCAATATATGGCAATGTGGTCACAGTGAGCAAAATTGGGGATAGCGTTAATGCGGCCCCGGATCTGTTTACAGATAAAATACATGTCACTAGTGCATCAAAAGCAGGCCGTAAAAGGGATGTAAACGAATTCTACATTGGCAAATCAAAAGATCTGACCAAAATAAAGATCCCTTTTAAAACGTCTAATCAGCTGGTTGCTGACTTGTTGAGCAATGAGTTAAATAGAAAAGTAGTTTTAATAAAAACGAACAAGGCATATAATTTTAAACCCTTTAAGGATATCCCTTACGATTCGCTTTATACCAGAATGATGGTCAATTCTGACAATTTCTTGGCGGAACAATTGATGCTTAGGGTTGGCAGTGTTTCCACAGGAAATTACAGTGTGGGGAAGGCCATACAATATTCACTTGAACATTATTTTTCTGATATCCCTCAAAAGCCCAGATGGGTTGACGGTTCAGGCTTGTCACGTTACAATTTGTTTAGCCCTAACAGTATAAGCTTTCTATTGAAAAAAATGTACGATGAGATGCCACATGACCAACTGTTCTCTTACCTGCCTCAGGGAGGAGTGAACGGGACCTTAAAGGACTATTACCCTGGCCAGTCTTATATCCATGCCAAATCAGGAACCCTTTCAAATAATTATTCTCTCTCAGGCTATTTAATTACTAAAAAAGGGCAGGTACTTATTTTTAGTTATATGAACAATCATTTTCCCGGTAGCAGTTCGCACAGGAAAAAAGAGATGTCTGCTTTTTTTAAAAAATTATATGAGTCCTATTAAGAATTTATTCATAGAGGATGCGTCCTTCTGCATCGAACCATGACCTGTACATAGGCATATGGATCTTTTCAACCTGACTTCTTTTGATCTTTAATGTTGGCGTCATCAATCCGTTTTCCACGGTCCAGTCTTCTTTCATGACGACTGCTTTTTCTATTTTCTCATGTCTCTCCAAGCTTGCATTTACTTCAAGTATTGATTGAAGTAAACTTTCTCTAAGCTCTGATTTTGATTTACTTTTTCCTATCGCAGAAGGTATGATTAGCATGATGGGCTGTGGGATCCCCATGCCTACAATACACACCTGTTCAATGTCGGCGTTTTTAGAAATGGACAATTCAATTGGAGCAGGTGAAATGTATTTGCCCTTGTCAGTTTTGAACTGATCTTTGGCTCTTCCAGTGATGGTAAGAAATCCGTCATGGTCGTATTCTCCAATGTCCCCTGTTTTTAAATAACCATCTTCGTCGAATACCTTAGCTGTTTCTTCAGGATTTTTATAATAGCCCAGTAGCAAGCAGTCATTCTTTACGCAAATTTCGCCTATATCAGATAATTTGGCCGTGGCTCCGAAAGTGAATTTTCCTACTGTACCTAATTTATTGGCTCCCGGAAGGTTGCAATGAGAGATGATACAGTCTTCCGTCATGCCATAAGCCTGTATAATTTCAATTCCCAACTTTTTATACCATTGCATGATCCCGACTGAAAGAGGAGCGGCACCAGAAGCTATGTACTTCGCTTTTGAAAGCCCGAGCTTTGATTTTAACTTGTTCTTGAATATTTTATTCAGAAATGGAATATTAAGTATGATATTCAATTTTTTCTGAGACAGGCCCTCAAGGATTTTTTCCTGAAACTTTGCATAAATTCTTGGAACAGCAAAAAACAGATCTGGTTGTGTGGCTTCCAAATTAGATGCAAAACTCTCTAATGACTCTGAAAAAGTAAGCATACCTCCCAGGCTGATGGCTCCCATTTCCAATCCAATCCTTTCTGCAATGTGAGAAAGAGGGAGGTAAGAAAAGTATCTTGGATGTTCAGGTAATGAAAGGGTCTCTGATAAATTAAAAGCTGCATTTGCAAAATTTTTGTGGCTATGCATAACCCCTTTAGGATTTCCAGTGGTTCCAGAGGTATAGATTATGGTGATCAAGTTCTTGGGGTCCGGCAGGCTGATCTCCTGAAGCGGATCATGACTTGCTACCAGTGCTTCCCAGGAATCACCCTCATGAATACCGTATTTTTCCACACTGATTTTGGGGATGTTTCTAAAGGCATTTTCTTGAGATTCATAATTGTCCAGTTTACCAATAATCAACAATTTAGATTCACTATGTTCAATAATTGGTTTGATAGATTCTGAATTGAGGGTAGCGTAGATAGGAACAGAAACATGTCCACTCATCATAATGGCCAGATCAGCCATTATCCAATGATCACAATTTTTAGAAAGCAGGGCGATATTGCTCTGTGGCGGTAATTTTCTTTTTATGAGCGCATGGGCCATCCTCCGAATTTGCTCACCACTTTGTCTAAAGCTTAGGGTGTCAATTTTCCCATTGTGAAATTGTCTCAAAAAAATATGGTCAGGACTGGTATGCTCCCAGTGCAGAAAAGCTTCCAGAGGAGAGTTAAATTTTGTCATAGGTGGTTAAAAAAACTTTATTGGGTACAATTTAAGAAAAAAAAACAAAAAAAAATTGAAATAAGGATTGTCCAGAATAAGGCTAAACTTTATTCATAAGGCTTATTGGGAGAGCTGGCCATCAACGTAGCTTATGATATCCTTGGCACTTGATTTATAGTCGAACCATTTGATCTCAGGATCGCGCCTAAACCAGGTTCCTTGTCTTTTGGCAAACCTTCTTGTATTCTTTTTGATCTCATTGATGGCTTCTTCAAGGGTAAGCAGACCGTCGAAATAAGCAAATAATTCCCGGTACCCCACCGTTTGGAGTGCGTTCAAATTCTTATGTTTATGTAAACTTCGAGCCTCTTCCAGCAATCCTTGTTCCATCATCAGGTCAACCCGTTGATTAATCCGGTCGTAAATCACCTTACGATCGGCGGTAAGTCCTATTTTTAGGGTGTCAAAGCTCCGCTTCTTTGTATGTAATCCTAAATAATGTGAATAAGGTTTACCCAAGCCTACACCTATTTCCAAGGCTCTTATAAGTCGTTGCTTATTATAGATATCTATTCTTTCGTAAGACAGAGGATCCAGTTCTTTTAATTGTTCCTGAAGGACCTCTATTCCCTCCTCGTTTAATTTTATTTTTAAATCTTCCCGTATTTGAGGATCGACCGCAGGAAAATCATCAAGGCCTTTAATGACCGCATCAACGTAAAGGCCACTACCTCCAGCCATGACCACAACGTCTTGCTCTTTAAATAAGCGACTGAGCAGCTTTAGCGCATCATTTTCAAATCCTCCTACGCTATAATCCTCAAAAATTGATCGATTTTGAATAAAGTGGTGTTTTACGGCATGCAATTCCTCTTTTGAAGGAACGGCTGTTCCTATGCTCATTTCCTTATAGAATTGACGTGAATCGCAGGAAAGGATTTCTGAATTGAAATATTTCGCCAGTTCTATGCTAAAAGCAGTTTTGCCAATAGCCGTAGGGCCAATGACCGTAATGAGTTTCTTTGATTTCATTATTTCAAAAGTAGCTATTTTTCATCATTTAGCAGATCAAA
>JBFFLO010000214.1:0-5277 GCA_041554895.1 Lutimonas sp.
TTATAGGCTCTGCCTTTGTAAAGTTTTTAAAGGGACATTCCGTGGAAGAAATCCCCAGATTCATAGGCGATATTCTTGTTGATCCAAATTAACACAATGGTAATATATCCTTAATTGTTCCTTAATTGAAATGTCTGGTAAAAAATGGGAAATAGGATTAATTTTGTCGATTAATTGTATCCTAAAGGTTAGGCGTTGGCATTACTTGGAAAATTGGAGTATCGTAAAAGGATCTTCATTTATTTATCAGCAATATTTATCGTTTTTACAATTCTTGTATTGTTGTTTCAATATACAAGGGAGCGTGATTTTAAGCGTGATCAGATTGAAGCCAGTTTAAATGACATAGCTGAGCTCACGTATAATTTTATCGAAAGAAAAGGATTGGAAAAGAAAGGGAATCTAAGTGCTTTGGATTCACTTTACCTGTATATCCCAAATCAAAATATCAGGGTTACTGTTCTCGATAAGACTGGAAAGGTCCTTTATGATTCCGAAGTGAAGGAAGTGATAAAAATGGAGAACCATTTACATCGGCCCGAAATTCAAAAGGCTTTTAAAGAGGGCAATGGATCCAACATAAGGGAATCTGCAACTACGGGGTATGAGTATTATTATTATGCTAAAAGTTATACCGATCTGTTTGTTCGTACGGCTGCCCATTATGATGTTGAGGTCAAGAATTTTTTAGGGGTTGAAAAACTCTTTCTTTTTTACCTGATTACTTTGTTCCTGGTCACATGGTGGTTTATTAGTTTGATCACCAAAAATTTATCAAGCGCACTATTTAAGCTAAAGGATTTTGCAACACGGCTGAGCCATGGAGAGGAGGTCACTGAAAAAGTTAAGTTCCCTAAGGGTGAATTCGGTGAGATCAGTAAGCAGATCGCTGAAATTTACGACAAGCTTACTGCTGCCAAAAGTAAGATCGAAATAGAAAAAAACAAGCTCTACTCGCATTTAAATGCCTTAAACGAAGGAATCGCCTTTTTTACGCCCGATAAGAAGAAGATCCTTACAAATAATCATTTTATTCAGTATTTGAATATTATTTCTGACGAGACCAATATTTCAGAGGACCGGGTCTTTCAGATCAAAGAGTTTAGTAAACTCAGGTCATTTTTGGATAAAAACCTTAAAAAAGGGGTGTATATTAAACAAAGTGAACTGCCCCATCTGGAAGAAATCATTGACAAGGGTGCCAGAACATTTAACCTGCATGCCATTATTTTTGCTGACAAAAGTTTTGAACTGGTGATACGGGATATTACAAAACAGGAAAAGCAGAAAAAAATCAAAGAGGAGATGACGGCAAATATTGCTCATGAATTGAAGACTCCCATCACTATAATATTAGGTTATCTAGAGCTTTTAAAGGAAAATAATTTAGAGGATTTTGACAGAGACAGGTATATTTTGAACGCCTATTTACAATCAGAAAGGTTATCCGATTTGATCCAGGATATTTCTTTACTGCATAAAATGTCAGAAGCCAGGGATCGGTTTGAGTTTGAAACACTTAATTTGAACGAACTCATCTTTGAAGTAAAAGAATCCCTCAATATAAGTTTGAAGGAAAAAGATATTGATGTAAAGATACGCATGCCCAAACCCATTTTGATCAAAGCAAATAAATCCTTGCTCATATCGGTTTTTTATAATCTCTTCGATAATGCGGTCAAATACGGTGGGGATCATATTGAGATTTGTCTTGACAATTATCTCGAGGATTCAAATTTTTATTACTTTTCTTTTTCAAACACAGGGAACAGTATAGAAGAGAGACACTTCCTCAGGGTTTTTGAAAGATTTTACAGGGTAGATGAAGATCGGTCAAGACCCAAGGGAGGCACAGGATTAGGTCTTTCTATAGTTAAAAATGCCATACAGTTGCACGGTGGTGAGATCACTGTGGGAAGCTTAAAACAAGGAGGGGTGGAATTTCTGTTCACGCTCTCTAAATCTTAAAAGGATCTAATCAGAAATGCTTTTTCGAATTTATTATCTTTACCGAAAAAGCAATGACACCAATTAATAAATTTTCACTAAGAACAAGGATCTTTATAGCAATGATCTTTATTGTTGTTATTGCCTCCATACTGATTGCCGCAGTTACGATCTACCAATATAATGAGCAGGCAGAAGATTATCATAACATGCGTTTGGAAAGAAAGGAAGAGGCTATTAAAGCAGCGATAACCTATGAACTCAATCGTGATACGATAAAAGAATTCGAAACAATATTGCTACCCAGCATTTTGGAGAAAAAGCTCAATGAGATTTCTGATATTCACAACCTGGATATAAATATTTATGATCTAAACGGGGGATTGCTAAGAAGCTCAAAGATTGAGTATGTTTTGGATACGACCGATATGAATCTGTCCAAAGATATTATGAAGTTGATTGTTTTTAATCCTGATCACCGATTGGTAATTCAAAGATCTACAGCTGATGGAAATAAATTTAAATCTTCGTATTCTTATTTGATTGGATCATATGACCAACCCATAGGTATAATCGGGGTTCCTTATCTTCAGGATAATACGTTTCAGGACGAAGAATTAAAGGAGTTTTTAGAGCGCTTGTCTTTTGTGTACCTGTTAATTCTTTTTATAGCCATTGTACTGGCTTATTTTCTCTCAAAATATATAACGAAGTCGCTGGAGAACATAAGCAGGAGAATGCGTCAAACAACGGTGGATAGATCAAATCAAAAAATCATTCTTGACGATGAGAGCCAGGAGATCACTAACCTTGTGGATGCTTATAACAGCATGATCGATCAGATAGAAGACTCAGCGGTCAAGCTGGCTCAAAGCGAAAGAAAGCACGCATGGAGAGAAATGGCAAAACAAGTGGCCCATGAAATTAAGAATCCACTGACGCCCATGCGGCTTACGGTGCAAAGTTTTGATCATAATTTTGATCAGAATGATCCTGATATACAATCAAAGATGCATGAATTTTGTGCATCCCTGATCCAGCAAATAGATATCATGAGCGAAATTGCTTCAGCATTTTCAAATTTTGCTCAAATGCCAAGTGAGAATAAGGAAAAATTGAATATCGTCGAAGAGGTTAAAAAATCCCTTGATATTTTTCACGAACCCTTTATTACTTATCTGCCCGAAAAGGATGAAATCATTACTAAGATCGATAAGATCCAATTGACACGAATTGTTACCAACCTGGTCACCAATGCGATTCATGCTTTGGCTAAATGCGAGGATCCTTATATAAAAGTGAGGGTCTTTGAAACGAATGAAAATGTTTGTATTGAAGTAGAAGATAACGGGAAAGGCATAGAGAAAGAAGACGCATCTAGAATATTCGAACCTAAATTTACCACTAAATCGAGCGGTATGGGCCTTGGACTGCCAATGGTTAAAAACATCGTCGAAGCCTATAATGGCAGTATTACCTTTGCGTTAGGAGTCAATCAAAGCACTGTTTTTTCTGTATCTTTACCTAAAGAATAGCAATACTTAATTAGTTTTTTATGTCATATCAAAATATCGTTGCAGAACATGAGGACCATCTGGGTTTTATCACCATAGATCGGCCTAACAAGTTAAACGCCTTGAATAAAGCCACTATTAAGGAGCTACATGATGCTTTCGTTACGCTCGATGATGATCAGGATATACGCGCGATCATTATCACCGGCAGAGGTGAAAAAGCATTTGTGGCTGGTGCCGATATTTCTGAGTTTGCAGATTTTGATGCCTCACAAGGAAAGGATTTAGCGGCTAAAGGACAGCAAGAGCTTTTTGATCTGGTGGCAGGACTTTCGACGCCTGTAATTGCAGCAGTCAATGGATTTGCCTTAGGAGGAGGGTTAGAACTGGCCATGGCGAGTCATATTAGGGTGGCAAGCACTAATGCTAAAATGGGCTTACCCGAAGTTTCTTTAGGTTTGATCCCGGGTTATGGTGGTACCCAAAGGCTTCCGCAGCTTGTAGGTAAGGGTAAAGCCCTGGAAATGATAACAACGGGTGGTATGATAACTGCCGATGAAGCGCATTCATACGGATTGGTCAATCATGTTGTTTCTCAGGAAGAGCTGCTGTCGTTTTGTGAAGATCTCGGAAACAAAATTGCAAGAAATTCACCAAGTGCCATAGGGGCCGCCATAAAAGCCGTCAATGCCAATTATGACACATCTGTAAATGGCTTTGAGGTTGAAATCGAAGCTTTTGGAAATTGTTTCGGGACAGAAGATTTCGAAGAAGGAACGAGCGCATTTCTAGAAAAAAGAAAACCCAATTTCTAATCAAAGTTCTCCTTCCCATTCATTATAGAATTGCTGAAGGTACTGCTGCATGAATTCGTGTCTTTTTTGGGCGATTCTTCTGGCAGTTTCTGTATTCATTTTATCTTTCAGCAATAACAATTTCTCGTAAAAATGGTTAATTGTAGGAGCCTTGCTGTTTTTATAAGTCTCCTTATCCTGATGAAGGTCGGGCCTGATATCTGGGTTATACAATGACCTGTTTTTAAAGCCTCCATAATTAAAAGCCCTGGCAATGCCAATGGCCCCAATAGCATCCAACCTATCGGCATCTTGCACCACTTTGAGCTCATTCGATTGAAATTTATTCGAGCCTTTTTGGTCCAGACTTGTTTTAAATGAAACAAAACGAATGATATGTTCAATATGTTCAATAATTTCTTCCTCTACTTTGAGGCTTCTTAAAAAAGCAGCAGCTTTTTGGGGCCCTATACTTTCATCCCCATTGTGAAACTTAGCATCTGCAATATCATGCAAAAGCGCACCTAATTCAACGATAAAAAGGTCGACATCCTCTCCTTCTGCAATGAGTTTTGCATTGTTATGCACACGTTTAATATGAAACCAATCATGACCCCCTTCGGCCCCTTCAAGGGTTTCTTTTACAAAAGAGGTCGTCAGGGCGACGAGTTGTTTTTTATCCATGATGCAAAATAAAAAAAACCTCTTCATAAAAAGAGGTTTTAGCATAATATTTTGTCTAAATGCTTATTGAAAAATACCTACACATTTTCCATCAACACAGTTCATGCTGCTTGGCGGCATGGCGATACTGCAATCAGATAAAATCATATATTTTTCATTATAAGCTTTTTCCAACTCATTTAGCGTTTCTATTTTTTCCAAAAAACTTACCACATCAATGGAGTTTGAGTACACAATATACTCCCAAAACCCTCCACAGGGTTTGGCGCCAATTCCAACACTGTAACAACTAAATTCTTCAGAGCAGGAAGAGGCATCAGCCATGCTTTTGATCTCAA
>JBFFLO010000215.1:0-5275 GCA_041554895.1 Lutimonas sp.
GATCATTTGTTCATCATTCATTTTCGGGTAATCAATTACCGTTTTTAGCATAAATCTATCGACCTGTGCTTCAGGCAAAGGATAAGTTCCTTCCTGCTCAATCGGGTTCTGAGTGGCCAGCACCAAAAATGGTTCAGGCAATTTAAATGTAGTGTCGCCGATTGTTACCTGATGTTCCTGCATCGCCTCAAGCAAGGCCGACTGTACTTTGGCCGGTGCCCTGTTGATCTCATCGGCTAAAACAAAGTTTGCAAATATGGGGCCCTTTTTTATAGAAAAATCATTCTCTTTCATGTTAAAGATCATGGTACCTATAACATCCGCGGGCAAAAGGTCAGGAGTGAATTGTACACGGCTAAATGATCCTTTTACTGCTTTAGACAACGTATTTATTGCCAGTGTTTTAGCTAACCCAGGGACTCCTTCCAGCAAAATATGGCCGTCTCCCAGTAAGCCAATAAGTAACCTTTCCAGCATGTGTTTCTGCCCTACTATGACCTTATTCATCTCCAGTTGAAGCAGATCGACAAATGCACTTTCTCTCTCTATTTTTTCGTTGATCAATCTGATATCAACATTTGCGTTTTGTGTATCCATTTATCTTTTTAAATTTCTATTCATTTTTAGACAACAAGGGCAACAAATCTAAGGGTTAGCTCAGTTTTTTCTTGTTAAAATTTGGTTAAAAGTATAAAATAAAAAAACTCGCCAAAGTGGCGAGAATCGGGCATCAATACTGTTCTTCCTTATTCGGAAAATCGCGGGATTTAACATCCGAAATATAACTTCTGAAGGCATTCCCCATTTCTGTATAAAGGTCAAGGTATCTTCTCAAAAATCTCGGGCTGAATTCATGTGTCATTCCCAACATATCATGTGTCACTAAAACCTGACCGTCCACGCCGTCGCCAGCTCCAATTCCAATCACCGGGATCGATATGCTTTCAGCAACTTCCCTTGCCAGTTTCGCCGGAACTTTTTCCAGCACTATGGCAAAACAACCCAACTCTTCTAAAAGTTTAGCATCTGCTTTTAATTTATCTGCCTCTTCTTCTTTTCTTGCCCTCACCGAGTAGGTGCCAAATTTATATATTGATTGTGGCGTTAATCCCAAATGCCCCATTACAGGAATTCCGGCCGAAAGGATACGGGTGATAGATTCCGATATTTCAGCTCCACCCTCCAACTTTACCGAATGTCCTCCTGATTCTTTCATGATCCTTATTGCTGAATCCAGTGCCTGTCTTGAATTTCCCTGATAGGTTCCAAAGGGAAGATCCACAACCACCAAGGCCCTTTCAATGGCTCTAACCACCGAAGATGCGTGATAAATCATTTGATCAAGGGTAATTGGTAAAGTAGTTTCATGACCCGCCATGACATTTGAAGCCGAATCCCCTACCAGGATAATATCTATTCCGGCGTGATCGACTATTTTTGCCATGGTATAGTCATAGGCCGTAAGCATAGCAATTTTTACTCCCTGCTTTTTCATCTCAACCAAAGTCTTGGTTGTGATTCTTTTATACTCCTTTTTAGCTGTTGACATAAGTAAGATTTAGCAGGGCTAAATTAACGATAATTTTTATTCGGAATCCCCGACAGATTATTTATTTTGCAGGGCACAATTTCCCTTGAATCATGTTCCCTTTTTATGCACTACTTTGACCATATTTGGGAAAATTGCAGGAGCAAAATTCTTGACAGGCTCATAAAGTACAGACTCTGATGTCTTTTTCTTCTCCATAAATCGAATTGAAGCGTTAATCTCATCGTAAACTATCAATACGATGCTTAAAATCAGGGCATACTTTAAGAACCCAAAAATAGCACCAACCATTTTATTGAAGAAACCCAGGGCAATTGTTTCTGCAATTTTTGTCATCGCCTTACCTAATAATACCAGGGCGATCAATATGATCAAAAAAGTACCTGCAAAGGCTACAACCTGGATCATGGATTCATCCCAAGTCACGCTGTCTTTAAGAAAATCGCCTAAAAAATAAGAAAAATGGATGGCGCCGTAAACTCCCAGCACAAGTCCCACCAAGGTCGTTACTTCAACAAATAAACCTTTCATAAAACCATTGACGGTACCAAAAATCAAAATAATTCCAATCACTATATCTATTGTATTCATAATGCTGTTTAATTTTTTATTACTGTAATTTCCTCATCGATATAAATGAGTATTTTATTCATGACTTCAAAATTCATTTTACCTAAAACCAAGGCATAATTATTAATTTGAAGCTGATGATTCTTATTTGGCTTACCTGTTTTATAATCGATCACCGTAACTTTTTGTTCTTCAAAAACCAATCTGTCAGGTATGATCACTTGTCCTGATTCGGTTAAGATCTCTCTTTCGTTTACGATCAAAAGTCCAGGTTGAAAATAGGTTTTTAACAGGGGATGAGAAACAATGCTTACAATCAAATTCCGAATATGATCCATCTCAGAATCTGCCAAAAGCCCCTTATTAAGATATTGTTCAAGTATTTTTTCCACATCGTTGTCTGTATTGACCTGAGCCATCATTTCATGGATCAGGTTTCCATAGCCGATAGCCTGGCTCCTTTCTGTATCCCATAATAATTCTGAATTGGCCACAATATGGATTTGGTGGTCTTTCCAGGAACTGCTGATGAATCCCCTTTGTGTTTCAGGGTAATTGTCAGGTTTGTTCTTGGTACCAACTCTGTTTTTATCCCCGAACTCATAACTTAGTACCTCCTCTTCCCATAGCTCTTTAGAGCCAAGAAAATCAATCAATAAATCCCCACTTGAACCTATGCTGCCCCTGGAGTTTTTCTTTTCTGAAAGAACATAAAGTTGTTCCACAGCCCTTGTTAAACATACATATAACAAATTAAAACTGTCCAATTCCTTTTCCCTGCGCTGCTTTTTATAAATATCCATGCCGTGTTCACCTGTCTTTTGTATACCAGAAAAAGCATCCACCAAGACACTGTCAAAACCATTAAAATGTTCCGCATCCAAATCTTTATACCATGCTTTAGGCTCTCTTTCATAGTATAGATCAAGGTTATAGGGAAAAATCACTACAGGAAATTCCAGGCCCTTAGACTTGTGAATTGTCATGATGCGCACTGCTCTCACATCTTCTGAGCTCACAATGTTCAACTTTTCCTTTTTCTCTTCCCAATAAGCTAAAAATGAAATGTTCTTTTGCGACTTTCTTTGCGTATAGTCAAAAACAAAATCCATAAAAAACTGGAGAAATGCATCTGAATCAGTCGTCAAACGAAAACTTCTGATCATATCCTCAACGCCTTCGAAAATTGAATATTCATCAAATTTCTGCGGGTTATAATATATCCCATACCTCTCTAGTTCTTTAAAAATCACCGCTGTTCCATGGTGAATCAATCCCTCCAGAAAATCGTGCTTTTCGAATCCTATTTCCAAGTGGTCAAACAAAAAATTCAACACGTCAAATTTTGCCTCTTCATTCTTATCATCCGAAAGCATGGTTAACAAACTGATGATAAAGTGAACCTTGGTATTGTTTTTTATCAATAAGGTTTCGGAGCTTAAAATATCCATGCCTCGTTCGCTAAGGTATTTTGCAATGGCAGCACCTTCTTTCTTTTTCCTTACCAGAATACATATTTCATTCGGATCAAATTGTTCCAATAGCTCCACAATGGTTTTATGCACCAACTCAGGAAAGACCTCGTTTCGTAATTCAACATTCCTTAAAGCTTCTGTAAATTGCAACCTGACATATCCTCCTTCTTTGCTATTCGTATTTTGCCGGTTTCCTGATTTATATAACTCTGTGTAGGCTTGGCTGGAAAAATGTTGCGCAATATGACTGAAAAAATCATTGTTGAAATTGATGATCTCTTTGTGGCTCCGATAGTTCGTCCCTAAATGCTGTAAGTTTTTTGAGATTTGAAAAGGGTTCGCCACATAATCTTTAAGATCAGAAGATAAACTGATAAATTGCTCAGCCCTTCCACCCCGCCATCGATAAATTGCCTGTTTGGCATCACCTACCAACATTAAACCTGATTCCTCAGCACTTACTGCATTATCAATTAATGGTATCAGGTTCTGCCATTGTAACCCCGAAGTGTCTTGCATTTCATCAATAAAAAAATATTTAAATCGCTCTCCCAGTTTTTCATAGATAAAAGCTGCCGGCTCATTGATCAGATGGTCACTGATCAATTGATTGAACTCTGCATTTAGCCTGATATTATTGTTGTTTTTGATCTCCACTAATGCTTGATTAATCGTGTTGATAACAGCAAGAGGCACCAGGTTTTTTAAGATGAGCTCATTCAATTTATGTTTTTCGTAAACACTAAATACTTCCTCGTACATATTTACGAGTTCTTCGGCAATGCTATCGATAGCCGAACTTATACGCTGAGGTTTGTTTTTACCATAAAAATTTCTCAATTCAACATTTCTAGAAGTACTGCTTTCCAGGTTAAAATCTTGATCATCAATATGCTGTGTTATCTTGATAAAGAATTTAGGAAGCTGTGATCTCTGAAAATCTTTGTGGTCCAAACCATTCGCACTGATCAAATCAAGGGCACTCTCTCCAATTTTCTTGATCCCGGCCTGATAGATTTTTTGTTCCTTTCTCAACTTGATCGATAAATCCGAAAAAGACGCCAAGCTTTTTCCCACCATTTTATCCAGCTCATGGGAATCATTTTCACTTAATATCAGTTTGGAAATATTGAACAGATCTTTACTGATATCCCAAGACTTGTCTTCAAGTGTTTTTTCTTTTGAAAAAGAGACCAACAAGCTGGTCAGTTCTTTATCAATCCCAATTTTTGACAAAACGACATCAACTGCCTCTTTCAAAATGGAGTCCGTATCGAGTTCCACTTCAAAGTCTGCGGTGAGACCAAGTTCAAATGCAAATGATTTGATCAGTTTATTGGTAAAACTATCAATGGTTTTGATATGAAAAGAAGCATAATTCTTTAAAATATCCTGCAACCTCTCTTTTGCCCTTATTTTTATAGTGCCCTTGCTTAATCCCGTTTCTGAGATTAAGGTCTCCAGCATGCCATTTTCTTCATCTACCGCATCCATGATGGCGAAGCGCTGCAAGGTATCAAGGATCCGGTCTTTCATTTCGGCTGCTGCCTTGTTGGTAAAAGTGATGGCAAGTATCTGTTGATACAATCGTTGGTCAGGGCTATTTAAAATGATCTTTAAATATTCTTTAACTAATGTAAAGGTTTTTCCACTGCCTGCAGAAGCATTATAAACCTGAAAA
>JBFFLO010000216.1:0-5268 GCA_041554895.1 Lutimonas sp.
ACGGTCAAAGTGAACATACATAAAAGGATAACTGTTTTTAAAAGTGAATTTTTCATTGTTAGCTGTTATTAGTTATTATATAATTTTATACTGCCGTATTCTGAGGAGATATCAACCTTGGCCCCTGAATTTTGCTGCTTTACAAATCCTTCGTAATATTTTGAGTTTGATTTGACCACTTTTTTCAAATAGGTTACGTCTTCACCTTCAATATCAAAACCTCCATAGCTTGACTTTCCTATAAAATTGAAAGAGATATCCTTATCCATACCGATCTTAACACCTGCATAATCAGAATGTATGCTAACATTTTCGAATCCCTTCATTAACTTATCGACTTTTATGCCGCCATAATCTGCGTCTATGCTTAAATTTTTATAGATCGTCCCAATTCGGATTGTTACATAATCGCCATTACCTTGTATATTGTTAGCTCTTTCTACTTCAAGTTTCCCATAGTCACAGGCAAAAGTCAAATCTTCCATTTGACCAAATTCAGAATCTGTATAGTCGGCGTTCAATTCAATCTTTTTAGCCTTGACTATTCTGAATTTCGAGTAATCAGCATTGATCGTTCCTCCATTTATTAGTTCTATCTCAGAGTCGGAAGTATAATCGATATTGATCGTATTGTTTTCATGGTAAAGGTTTCCTATTAAAATTTTACCGTAATCACAATCGATCTTGGCTTGGCCTTTGATCTCATTCAAGGAAATGGTTCCATAATCATTTTCGAGACCGACGCTATTGGTCACCGGCACCTTCACTTTATAATTAATTTGATAATTCATTTTATTATTTGAATTATACCAGCCCTTCGAACTGTTTTCAATATTGGTTTTGGCCGAAACTGCAGATTTGCTGCTCTCAAAGTTCACGTTGATCTTAGACAGCCTATCGATCACTTTTGATTCATTATTGCCACTTACCGTAATGGTTACTTCGATCTCAACACGATTTTGATCCCAGGAAATAACATCAACATTTCCATATTTATTCTTTATACTGAGCGAAGCATCAGCATTTACATCAAATTCCTTTTTTATGGTCTTTGTTTTTTCGTAATCCCATTTTCCATTTATGGGACCAGCCAAACTCAACATTGGCAAGACCATAAACATTGCTATTATTAATTGTACACTTCTTTTCATGACTTTTGATTTTTATAATATTAAACTCTGTTTTCCTTAGGTACCAATGCTTCAAACTCCTCAAGTTGATCCATCAAATTTTGCAGGATTTGCAGCCTGTTTTGAAAATTTGTGATCATGGCATATATAACACGCTTATCAGCATTGCTTTCTTTGAGCTCTAAAGTAAGCTTGCGATAATTTGTTTCAAGTATTTCCAGTTGTATAAAGGCATCATCAATTATTTTTTGATTTGCGGTTGTTTTTTTTGTCCTGATCTCCTCTACTTCCGTTTGGATCGTGGCCAGATAAAAATTCTGGGTTTCTTCCATTTCTGGAGATACTTCTGCCAATTCTAGCCCTTTATTGACTCCATTCTGATTATAATTCCCCATCCAGTAACCAAAAAACAATAAGATGGAGGCGGCAACTGCCAGTATATACCAAGGTGCTCCTCCTTTTTTCTTAGGAGTCTCATCAATTTTCTCCAATTTTGCCTTGAACCTTTCGAAATGACCAATGTTTGGTTCGGTCAAATCAAATTCTTCTCTGTTATTCTTAAAAAAATCCTCCATAGTATCTTTCATGATCTTTCAATTTAAAACGGATGACTCCATTAGTATTTTTCGTAACCTGTTTTTTGCCCTTGACAAGGTCGTTCGGCAATTCTCGTTGCTTATATTCAGGATTCCTGAAATTTCTTCATTATCATATCCTTCTATCAAACTCAAATTCAGAACTGTTCGATAACTTTCTTTTAACTGTGCCATAGCCTTTGATACTTCTTTCACTTTCAAATTGACATAATCAATTTTCGTTTCCATTGCATCCTGTTCATTTTCATCTTCAAGCTTTTTATCTACTACTTCTAAATTCACTTCCTGCAGTTTATTTTTCTTCTTAATATGTGTCAAACTTTTATTGATCACTATCCTTTTCAACCAAGCCCCAAAAGGCACTTCCCCTTTAAAACTTTCAAGTTTTGTGAAGGCATTTAAAAAAGCCTCCTGCATCACATCTTCAGCATCATAAGTGTTCTGAAGGATCCTTACAGCTGTATTGAACATCGCCTTATAGTACAATTTGTATATCTCAAATTGTGCAGAAGTACTTCCTTTCTTACAAGCCTGTAACAGTTCAATTATATGTGGTTGTTCTGTTCGCAATGTTGTGGTTCTATGTTAAAGACAATTGATTTATCACGGTGTTACACTTTGTGCAAAATAAATTTACGCTTTTTTATAAGATATTTATTCTTAACGCTATTATCCGCCTCTAGGCCAGTCGTAAATTTTCCTTTCAAAATGGAGTCCTTGGCACAGGAATTGACTCTATGATTAGACGAGGGCTAGGTTTAAAAACCCAACTCCCTCTTTATGAAGCAATTGAAAAAAGAGAAAATATACATCCTTATAAGAAGTTTGTATATATAATGCCAAAATGACTTAAATAAGGTATGAGCAGATCTAAATTTATAAATATTGACAATTTGTCACTTCAAAACATTCTGGACGAAGAAGCTGAATTGATCCCATTAATGACTCCTGAAGATGAAGAGGAGATAAGAAAAGAGGATGTTCCAGGTGTTTTACCGATACTTCCTTTGAGAAACACTGTATTGTTTCCAGGGGTTGTGATTCCAATTACAGCAGGCAGGGACCAATCGATCAAACTGATCAAGGAGGCCAACAATGGAGACAAAACCATAGGAGTGGTTGCGCAAAAGAACGAAAGTACCGAAGACCCTGGTCAAGATGATATTTTTCGAATTGGAACCGTCGCCAGAATTCTCAAAATATTAAAAATGCCTGATGGTAACACAATGGTGGTACTTCAAGGTAAAAAACGTTTCGAAATTGAAGAATTGGTTCAGGAAAAACCCTATCTGAAAGCCAAGGTAAAAGAGGTTGTTGAAACGCTCCCGGCCAAAATGGATACGGAATTCAATGCTATTGTAGATTCGATAAAAGATATCTCTTTAAGGATCATTAAAGAAAATCCCAATTTGCCCAGCGAAGCTTCTTTTGCCATCAAAAATATTCAAAGCAACTCTTTTCTGATCAATTTTGTCTCTTCAAATTTGAACCTTACCACTGAAGAAAAGCAGGAACTTTTGAATATCAATAGTCTTAAGAACCGTGCTTTGGCTACGCTTAAGAAGATGAACAAAGAGTTGCAGAGGCTCGAATTAAGCAATGACATTCAGTCAAAGGTGCGTGAAGACATGGACCAGCAGCAGAGGGAATACTATTTGCACCAACAAATGAAAACGATCCAGGAAGAGCTGGGTGGTGTTTCTCATGACGAAGAGATCGAAGAAATGAGAGCGTTGGCGTCAAAGAAAAAATGGAGTGATGAAGTCGCAGAAACCTTCGAAAAAGAGATTGGACGTTTACAAAGAATGAATCCGCAAGTGGCTGAATATTCAGTCCAAAGGAATTATTTAGACCTCCTTTTGGAATTGCCCTGGGATCAATATTCAACTGATCTTTTTGATTTAAAACGGGCACAAAAAATATTGGACAGGGATCATTACGGCCTGGAAAAGGTCAAAAAAAGGATCATAGAACACCTGGCAGTGCTCAAGCTGAAAGGCGACATGAAATCTCCTATTATCTGTTTGTTCGGACCTCCCGGAGTAGGTAAAACCTCCCTGGGAAAATCAGTTGCTGAGTCATTGGGCAGAAAATATGTGAGAATGTCACTTGGAGGGCTCCGCGATGAAGCTGAAATTCGCGGTCACAGAAAGACGTATATAGGTGCCTTGCCAGGAAGAATCATACAGAGCATTAAAAAGGCAGAGACTTCCAATCCTGTATTTGTGCTTGATGAGATCGATAAATTGGGTTCAAGTCACAGTGGAGATCCCTCTTCAGCCATGCTTGAAGTGCTCGATCCGGAACAAAACGCTGATTTTTACGATAATTATCTGGAAGTTGGATATGACCTTTCAAAGATCATGTTTATTGCCACTGCCAACAATTTATCGACCATTCCATGGGCCCTGCTCGATAGGATGGAGATCATCAATGTAAGCGGTTATACCGTTGAAGAAAAAGTTGAGATTGGAAAGCGCCATTTGCTCCCTAAATTATTGAAAGAGCATGGTATGGCCTCCAGTCATTTGAAAATAGCAAAAAAGCAACTTGAAAAAGTGGTCACAGGCTATACCCGTGAATCAGGCGTTAGAGGTTTTGAAAAGAAACTGGCACAAATAGTGAGGTATGCGGCCAAGTCAATCGCTATGGATGAAGCGTATAACGTAAAAATAACGGATCAGGATATTGAATCAATCTTAGGTCCTTCGCACATGGAGCGAGACAAATATGAAACCAATGAAATCCCGGGCGTAGTAACGGGTCTTGCATGGACCAGTGTTGGCGGTGACATTCTTTTCATTGAATCTATCCTGTCAAAAGGAAAAGGGAATTTATCAATTACAGGGAATTTAGGTAAAGTCATGAAAGAATCCGCTACCATAGCTCTTGAATATATCAAAGCGAACCTGGATGAGTTTGGAATTGATTATGAAACGATAATTAATAATAACATCCATATCCATGTGCCGGAAGGTGCTACTCCCAAGGATGGTCCCAGTGCCGGAATCACCATGCTGACATCTTTGGTCTCAACGCTGACTCAACGCAAAGTAAGAGCCAAGTTGGCCATGACCGGAGAAATTACGCTACGTGGCAAAGTATTACCTGTTGGGGGTATCAAAGAGAAGATACTGGCAGCAAAAAGAGCGAATATCAAGGAAATTATCCTGTGCGAAGAAAACCGTAAAGATATTGAAGAAATCAATCAAAAATACCTGAAAGGTTTGGTCTTCCACTACGTAAATGATATGAAAGAGGTGATTGATATTGCCTTGCTCAAACAAAAGGTTAAGAATCCTAAAAAATTATCTTAGTCCAAATTTTCATCAATGAGGGTCATTTTTACAAAATGACCCTCATTTTTTTTGCCTATATTTACGAGTAGGAGCAGATTTGATCCTTAGTTTTTTATCCCTATTCAGGTTATCTACGAATCCTGGTTTGTATTTGGTTCCTTTAGTGATAATAGATTTTTAAGGATTTATTAAAAAAATTGCCCCGCCCCCTCTTGCTTTGATTAATTTCAAGGTTAAGGATAT
>JBFFLO010000217.1:0-5253 GCA_041554895.1 Lutimonas sp.
CATCCCTCAGCTATCGTTGATGAAACAGCCTTTATTGATTCGGGAGCCTCGATTGGGGCGAATTCATACATTGGTGCCGGAGTAAAGATTGGAAAAAATGCTACTGTCTATCCGAATGTAACCATTTTGGATGAAGCAGAAGTGGGTGATCATAGCATCGTCAAACCTGGAACGGTCATTGCTGAAAGATGTATAATAGGCCACTATTCTATACTTCAGGCTAATGTCACTATAGGATCTGACGGATTTGGTTACAGGCCCAGCCCGGATGGGAGAGGTATCGTTAAAATTCCACATATTGGCAATGTTGTTATCGGAAATCAGGTGGAAATTGGATCTTCCAGTTGTATTGACAGAGGAAAATTCAGTTCAACAATCATAGGGGACGGTACAAAAATTGACAATCTGGTTCAAATAGGTCATAACTGTAAAATAGGCCGGGCTTGTTTGATTGCGGGTAGTTGCGGAATTTCGGGTTCGGTCACGATCGGTGATGGGGTCATCATGGCGGGGCAAGTGGCGGTAAAGGATCATGTAACTATCGGAAATGGGGTGACCATTGGAGGAAAATCGGGAATTATTAATGATATCCCTGATGGTAAAACCATCCTTGGGTTCCCGGCAGTTGAAGCCAAGGAAACCTTAAAACAATGGGCAATCATAAGAAGATTGGCTAAAAAAGGATAAAATTTCTCACTGTGAAAAACGGTACTAGTAACAAGTTCGCTGCAGATGCCTTGATCTTTGATATGGATGGTACACTATGGGATGCCGTCAACACCTATACACTCGCCTGGAACAAATATTTTGAACTTCAAGGTTTTAACCAACGCCTAAGTAAAATCGATTTGGATAATTTAATGGGGTTGGAAGAGAAGGCATTTCTTGAGATCGTACTTCCTGATTTTTCCGAAAATGAAAGAGCTCTCCGCTATAAAGATGTGGTTCAGTTACAATATGATTTGATCGATGAAATTGGTGGGATCATCTATCCGGGAGTAAAGGAGTTCCTCCCTTTATTAAAGAAAAAATATAAGCTTTTTGTCGTGAGCAATTGCCCTGAATTTACCATCAAACATTTTATGAAATTTACCGGGATTGATGATTTAATTCTCGATACTCTTTCACACGGTCAAAATTACAAGGCCAAACATGAAAACATTTCAGCCCTGATCTCAAATTATAAGTTGAAACGACCAATCTACATAGGAGATACCCATTCAGATATGATCCAAAGCAGAAAAGCAGGGGTTCCATTTGTTTTTATGAGTTATGGCTTTGGCCAGTGTAAGGGTTTTGATCAAAGTTTTGATTCTTTCAAAGATTTTGCAAAGTATTATCTTAATGCTTAAATTTAGGTTCAAACTTTAAGTGACTGACATAAACCAACCATCATGAAGAATTTATCCCTCACCTTTATCTGTTTACTTGTTTTCTCCTGCAAAGGAGAGCATGAGGAATCAAATAAAAACATTGATGAAATGCCTGAAAAAATTACCGGTTCAGATACGATGATCAAAGACAAAATCCCCGAAAACAAGACGATAGCGTTTGTGCCTCAGTCGACCGATGAACAGACAGCAAATAACCTTAAAAACTTTCTTTTAAATGATTTTTTAAAAGATGGTATTTCCTTTTTGGAACCTAAGGACAGAAAATTTCAGTTCTACAAGATCGACCTGAACAATGACGGAAATGAAGAAATTTTTGTGCGATTCATCAGCTCCTATTTTTGTGGATCCGGAGGTTGTACCTTCCTGCTTTTGGATAAATATGGAGAGGTCATCACAAAGTTCACGGTGACCAGGGCTCCAATTTTTGTTGAGCCTGCTAAGGTAAACGGATGGTCTGTTTTATTGGTAAAAGATGCAGGTGTGTTTAAGGAATTGACCTTTGAGAATGGCTCTTATCCCTCAAATCCATCAATTTTATCTAAAGCTCCTTATGATGCTCCAAGCGGACATGCCCAAGTCATGTTTGATGATGTGTCTTATCCATCGCAAACTTTTGAATTTTAGGTTTTGAATGGGCCCTTATAGGTTTGGTATAATAGAGAGCTCCGCAAAAAGCAAACACTAAAGGGCCTGTTCAAATGCATTTTAACTGCCATCAAACCATACCTTTTAAGAAAGGATCATCATAAAAAACCATTATTGAAAAATATAAAAACCATATCTATAACCGGAGGGACAGGGCATTTGGGAATTAACCTCATCAAAGCATTACTTGAACAGGGTTTCCAAGTAAAAGCCTTGATCAGACATTCTTCTTTTCCATTAATTCACCCTCTTTTGACTTGGGTCAAAGGTGATCTGAGCAAGCAAGAGCCTCTATCCAGGTTAACAGATAAAACTGATGCAATTATTCACTGCGCCAGTGCTATTTCTTTAGGTGAAATGGATCATGATACTGTTTACGAAGTAAATGTAAACGGGACCAAAAACCTTATACGATCTTGCTTGCAAAAACCCCTTCGTTTTATTTACATCAGTTCATCTACCGCCACAGAGGACCCTTTAAAGGATGAGGTTTTTGACGAAAACAGGCCTTACAGGTCTGGCAAGTCCTTTTTTTACGCCTGGACAAAGGCGCAGGGGGAAATACATGTGCTTGAAAATATCAAAAAAAACAATTTGGACGCCATTATTATCAGGCCTACGGCTATTATAGGCCCGGAGGATCCGGGCCCTTCAAGGTTCGGTCGGACAATCCTGGATTTACACAGGGGAAAACTCCCTTTTATTACCGATGGCGGATATAATATGGTTGATGTGAGGGATCTTTCTCAAACCATAATCAATAGCATTTCTATGGCCAAAAAAGGGTCAATTTACCTAACGGGGGGGTCATATATAAGTTTGCGGCAGCTTGCGCAAATGGCAAATCCAACGAAAATGCCTTTGGTATTATCGCTTGATTTATTGATCAGATGCTTGCCTTTTATCAAGTTATATGATAAAATTTTTAAACTTGGTTCACCCGTAAATAAAGAAAGTTTAACTACTTTAAAATATGCGCCAAAGAAGATGGATTGCTCAAGGGCGAGAAAAGAGCTTGGGCATTCCAACCGGTCAGTTCAACATAGTGTAAAGGACCTTATTCAATGGTTCAATGAAAATAAAATGACATGAATTTAGAAACCCTTAACCTGATCAGTATCATTTGGGCCGCAATTGGCATAGGCTCCTTTGTCTTGTTACAATATGTTACAGCACCTTATGGAAGGCATGTAAAGAAAGGGTGGGGGCCTAAAATTTCCAATAAACTTGGGTGGATCATTATGGAGGCTCCCTCCTTTTTTATCATCCTTTACTTCTATCTTAGTTCAGATCAAAGCGCTTACGCAATTGTTTTATCCCTATTATGGCTCGTTCATTACCTGAACAGAACTTTTATATATCCCTTTAGGATAAGAACAAAAGGAAAAAAAATGCCCCTGATCATTGTTGGATCTGCCATTTTTTTTAATTGCATGAATGCCGGCCTTAACGGATACTTTCTTGCTCATTTTGAATCTTATGACCTCAATTCATTTTATGAATGGAATTTTATTTTGGGGCTTGCGCTTTTTGTGTCCGGTTTCATAATAAATCAAAAAAGCGATCATATATTGATTCATCTAAGAAAACCCGGTGAAACGACTTATAAAATTCCTACAGGGTTTTTGTTCAAATACGTATCATGCCCCAATCTTTTGGGAGAATTGGTGCAATGGACAGGTTTTGCCATCATGGCCTGGAATTTACCTGCCTTGTCTTTTCTAATATGGACAGGTGCAAATCTAATTCCAAGGGCACTTGGCCATCACAAGTGGTATGGAAATTATTTTGTTGAATATCCCAAAAACCGTAAAGCCTTGCTCCCTGGAGTCTGGTAATATGGGTTAAACTGCTGTTTAAAAGATTGTAAATTCGTAGGTTACAAAAAAATTTATTAACTTAGTACAAATCCAATTCGCATGATTGTAATGTGATTTGGCGTCTTTCCTTCCCAATAAAAGATGATTGAGGCTATAATGCTTTTATAAAATGAGTGTTTGAATCAATTATATACTTATTTGATCTAAAATTTACATCCTAAAACTGCAGGTCAATATAATTTTATAGCATCGCCTTGTCAACTAGTGAAATTAACTAATCTAAATATCAAACTTATGGAAGCCAAATTTGAAGAATTTAAAGCTCAGATCCGGGGAGAAGTCATTCTTCCTGATAACGAAGGTTATAATGAATCAAGAAAAGTATACAATGGGATGATCGATAAACGGCCTGGAATGATCATCAAATGTGTTGATGTAGCTGACGTTATTGCCTGTGTAAACTACGGACGTGAAAATAATCTGTTAGTGGCCGTAAGAGGAGGTGGCCATAACGGAGGTGGTTTGGGAATTTGCGACGGAGGAATGGTCATTGACCTTTCCGGTATTAAATTCATCAGAGTAAATACAGATGATAATACCGTGAGAGTGGGCGGAGGTAATCTCTGGGGTGAAGTTGATCATGCCACGCATCCGTTTGGTTTAGCCGTGCCAGCCGGAATTATCTCTACGACTGGTGTTGGTGGATTAACGCTTGGAGGTGGAGTAGGTCATTTATCAAGAAAATATGGATTAACCATTGATAATTTACTTGAAGCTGATATGGTCCTTGCCGATGGATCTTTTGTAACCGTAAATGCCTCTCAACACAATGACCTATATTGGGCTATTAGAGGCGGTGGTGGAAATTTTGGGATCGTAACTTCTTTTAAATTTCAGGCTCACCCTGTAAAAACAGTTATTGGCGGACCAACCCTATGGCCGGTAGAGCAAACTGAGGAGATCATGGAATGGTACCATGATTTTATCCATAAAGCTGATGAAGATTTGAATGGTTTTGTCGCAACAATGGTCATACCGGGACCTCCGTTTCCTGATCATCTTCATCTTAAAAAATTCTGTGGCATCGTATGGTGTTATGTAGGTGATCCAGCGAAATTTGATGATATGTTTAAGCCAGTATTAGATAAACAACCCTTATTTGCCCATGTTGGGGAGATGCCCTATCCTTCGGTTCAAACCCTCTTCGACGGTATGCTTCCGGCAGGAATGCAATGGTATTGGAGGGCTGATTTCTTCTCAGAATTGGGGCCTGAAGCCAGAGCTGCTCATAAAAAATTCGGTTCAACCATCCCAACGCCTCTCTCACAAATGCATATGTATCCCATAAGTGGTGCGGCCAGTAGACCAGGTCCCTCAGATACTCCCTGGGCCTA
>JBFFLO010000218.1:0-5228 GCA_041554895.1 Lutimonas sp.
GCAGATTTTGGAGATGTTGCTACCAACACCATGTTCATGTGGACCCAAACAGTTACTAAACCTTATCAGGGCATGCCAAAGGGAAGAAGATATAGTTATGATTTGAATGATGTAAGGGACATCAGGAATACTATTGAAAATTTAAGGTTTGTCTCTCCCAGAAATCGACTTGGAGGTTTTCGCGGAGGTTCAAATGTGATCAGAGGTTTAAAGACAGGTGGATTTGATGTATATGGTGATTACCCCGAGATCATCAATCAGGACCCTATGGACATCACAGAGGGCCGTTTTATCAATTATAATGATATAGATAATAATAGAAAAGTAGCTATAATTGGCGAAGGAGTGAAGTCGAGTCTTTATGATAAGGGCGAGGAAGTGCTGGGAACTTATATCAAGATCAACGGAGTCAATTTCATGGTGATCGGAACTTATGAAAAGAAAAGTTCAGGAGGTGACAGAGAAGAGGAGTCGAAACAAATATTTGTGCCCTTTACCGCATTTTCACAGGCCTTTAACAGAGGAGATAAGGTAGGCTGGATGGCCATAACAGCAATGGATGGCACCCCTATCACTGACATAAAAGAGCAGATATTTGATTTGGTCAAAAAGAATCATAAAGTACATCCTGAAGATTTGCGAGCGGTAGGCCATTTTGATTTGTTTCAACAGTTTAGCAGAGTACTTAGCTTGTTTACGGCCTTAAAAGTGATTGCTTATTTTGTAGGAATACTTGTATTGCTATCCGGAGTTATTGGGGTGAGCAATATCATGCTGATCGTTGTCAAAGAGAGGACAAGAGAGATAGGGATTCGGCGCGCCGTTGGCGCAACTCCTGCGAAAATAAGGAGCCAGATTCTTGTGGAGTCGGTTTTTCTCACTATAATTTCAGGTATGGCAGGGATCGTTTTTGGAGCTTTAGTGATTTATGGTTTGAATTACGCTCTTGATATGACAGATCCGATTGATATGTTTGCCAACCCCAGTGTGAATCTTGGTGTGATCACGACGGCATTGACGATCCTGATCATTTCAGGCTTGTTTGCCGGGCTTATACCAGCCCAGAATGCCATTAAAGTAAGGCCTATTGAGGCACTAAGTACAGATTAATTAATATTGAAAAAAAGAACAATGAAGAAGTCAGTAACCATTTTTATTTTAGTATTTATCCTGGTCACCTTTGGAGGCGCCATGTATTACCTTTATTCGAAGAACAAGGAGGATCCTGTGGTGTATGAAACTGAAAAACCATCCAAAAAGACCATTATCAATAAGACAGTTGCAACAGGAAGTATATTGCCATTGGAAGAAGTGATCATCAAACCAAATATTTCGGGAATCATCGAAGAGATATATGTTGAAGGCGGAGATCTTGTTAAAGCCAATGACCTGATAGCTAAAATCAAGGTGGTCCCTAACCTGGCTGCAGTGAACCAGGCTAACAATGCCATAGAAACTTCTTTAATCGCCCTTAATGATGAAAAGAGGAGGTATGACCGTCAAAAAGGCTTGTTTCAAAAAGGCGTGATCTCCAAAGAGGAAATGGAGAGATCAGAAGTAAGTTACAAACAGGCCGAACAGTCGTATATTGCAGCAAAGCAAAATTATGATATCGTAAAGACCGGATCGACCAAGGCATTTGGTACTTCTGCCAATACACTAATTCGATCAACCGTTTCGGGGATGGTCTTAGAGATGCCTGTAGAGGTTGGGAATCAAGTGATCCTGAGCAATAATTTCAATGAAGGAACTACTATTGCTACTTTGGCGGATGTCAATCGAATGATATTTGAGGGAAAGGTTGATGAGTCTGAAGTAGGCAAGATCAAGGAAGGTTACCCTTTAGAAATCACAGTAGGGGCCATTGAGAATGCAACATTTGATGCCGTACTCGACTATATTGCCCCTAAGGGTTTACTTGAGAACGGAGCGATTCAATTTGAGATCAAAGGAACCTTGCATAAAGCAGATACTACCTTTATCAGAGCAGGGCTTAGTGCCAATGCTTCTATTATTTTAGCAAGAGCAGACAGTGTTTTGTCGATCAAGGAGGCCCTGGTTCAATTTGATGATAAAACCAAGAAGCCTTTTGTTGAGGTTAAGATTGGTGAGAAGGATTTCGAACGACGCGACATTACCCTAGGTATTAGTGATGGTTTAGATGTCGAAGTAAAAGACGGGATCAGCGAAGATGATGAAATAAAAGTCTGGAATAAGATCAAGAAAATTTAAAAACAGAAAAACTGGAACCTGAGGGAAGGTTCCAGTTTTTTAAGCTATTTTAATTCTTTTAGATTAATTTCCGCTCATAGCGGTGTTGATTTCCCAGATCTCATCCCAACTATCCGAAAAAGTATTATCCATGGCATCTACAAAGGAATCCCATGAATCTTCTCCATGAAGCTTTTTAAATGTAGCCATGAAAGTATCTTCTTTGTCATATTCTGCCCAGTTTTTATAAAAGCCTACTGAAGCAATATGTCTTCCGATTTTGTAGCCCTGTCTGAATTCATTGATATACAGCCCCCATGGATTGGTTCCGTCCATTGCCTTAACGGTCGCACCAATAAGGCTCATCAAATGTCTGACCTGAGAGGTTTGACCACGATTAACTTCGTGAAATCTGATATGAAGAATGGGATACGTATTATCTTCAGACAACATACTTGTGTTTGAAGCCTCATTATTTTGTCTCCAATATTCTCCTGAACTTAGTTTTTTAACATTTGGCATCACATTATCGCGCCAGTCTTCATCATGGCCATCTTTGGAAGGCCTGTTGTCTAAATGAGAATAATTTAGAGGTCCCATTTGCCAAACAAGCTTGCCTACATTGGGTCCGGAAACAACATTGAACACAGTGGCCGAATAGGCCCCATCTTTATGGTACTTTTTGTTGTGCTTGGACATTGCCTCACCCAAGGCCTTTAATTTGGTATTGTCAGGGGTAATATACATACTTTCCCACATGGCATAAGAAGGCTCCTCTTGGGCCTTTAAAATTGAAACGGGCCCTAAAATGAATAGGGTCATCATAAAAAATGTCAGTACTTTTTTGTTCATGGTATTTAGTTTTGATTAATATGAAAAAACATCAAGGAAAGAATAGGTAAGCAGGCTTGGTAAGTCGATACCGATTAATTCCAATAATAGTAAACAATTAACTAAAGTTTGCAGAAAAATAAAAATGATGTTGGACGAAATGCCCTAAAAATGTTCCGCAGATATCTTTTTATTTACCGAACGTCAATTTTGGAAATTTAAAAAAGAGGAAGATGTTTAGGAATAAGGATTTCCTGATCGATACTAAAGTTTTGGGCAGTTCCCGCAGTTAAATTTACCTTTTTTCTTATATTTTTTACAACATTTCGTTTTCTTTTTTGCTGTATCCATCTCAATGGACCCGTAATCAAAAACAGTATAGAAAAGTGTAGTAGTCGCCATAATATTTCCTTATTCTTATTTAAACTAATTCTAAATAAAAGACAAATGTAATAATTTTCTTAATTAATTTATCTGATTTATGTCATTTTTAAATTTTGCTTAAACAGGCTTTTTGGCTTCTCGCTTTTGGTGTGAAAATTTAAGACAAACGGGCAGTTGATCATCTCTTTTCTTATGTGCTATTGAATTAAATTTGAAGCTTCTTGCTATCTGGTTATGAAAAAATGATATTTGTCAGTTTTTTTTATAACTATTATGGCAAAACACCTTATTTTTGTCACTAATTTCTTAAAAAATTTGAAAGCAATTGTTAATGGATAGGTTTTCCTTTTTAAATACTGTACACACTGGGTTTATAGAAGATTTGTATCAGCAATATCTTAAGGATCCCGATGCGGTCGAGCCGAGTTGGAGGAGTTTTTTTCAGGGCTATGATCTGGCAAATTCTGACTACAATTTAGATCCGGATGCAGTTGATGTTGAAATACCTCAGCAAGTATACAAGGAATTTAAGGTAATGGAATTGATCAATGGCTACCGTACGAGGGGTCATTTGTTCACCAAGACGAACCCTGTTAGAAATCGCAGATCCTACAGTCCGACGCTGGATATCGAAAATTTTGGCTTGGATAAACAAGACCTGGATACTGTTTTTAATGCCGGAAGCATTTTGGGTCTTGAGCCAAGCTCTTTGTCTGAGATCATAAGGCATTTGGAAAGTATGTATTGTGATTCGATTGGGATTGAGTATATGTTCATAAGAAACCCCGAGGAGATTCAATGGTGGCAGGAAAGGCTGAATAAAAACGATAACCATCCGGATTATGAGGCAAGCACGAAAAAATATATTCTTTCAAAATTAAATCAGGCAGTTACTTTTGAACAATTTTTACAGACCAAGTATGTAGGTCAAAAGAGATTTTCACTAGAAGGCGGCGAGACCTTAATTCCGGCATTGGGAGGTCTTTTTAGGATAGCTGCGGAACAATTTGATGTGGATGAGTTTGTTCTGGGCATGGCGCACCGAGGGAGGTTAAATACATTGGTGAATATTTTCAGAAAGCCAATAAGGGAATTATTCAACGAGTTTGACGGTAAAGATTACGATGAAGATGATTTTGACGGTGATGTGAAATATCATTTGGGGACCACGCTTAAAAAAACCCTCAAAAGCAACAAACAAATAACCATGAACCTGGTACCAAATCCTTCCCACCTGGAAACTGTTGGTGCAGTAGCTGAAGGAATAACCAGAGCCAAAATAGAAGAGGATTACGACGGAAATTCCTCTAAGATCTTGCCTGTTGTTGTACATGGAGATGCAGCTGTAGCAGGTCAGGGTATTGTATATGAACTTATACAAATGAGTAAGCTTAAGGGCTATTCCACCGGAGGAACCGTACATATTGTGGTAAATAACCAGATCGGGTTTACCACGAATTATCTCGATGCAAGATCCAGTACTTATTGTACTGATGTTGCCAAGGTAACGTTGTCTCCTGTTTTACACGTGAATGCTGATGATGTTGAAGCTGTAACTCATGCTGTGCTGATGGCCCTTGATTTCAGAATGAAATTCAAACGAGATATCTTCATCGATCTTCTCGGGTATAGAAAATATGGCCACAATGAAGGAGACGAACCTAGGTTTACACAACCGATCTTATATAAGGCGATTTCCAAACAGCCTAATCCGAGAGATATTTATAATGCTAAACTGATCAGGGAAGGGGTAATTGATGAGCAATACCTGCCGGGTTTGATTCAGGATTATAAGGCTTTAC
>JBFFLO010000219.1:0-5211 GCA_041554895.1 Lutimonas sp.
AATACTATAAATGTTCTATATAAATTAATTTTAAATATTTGAATTAGTCTGCGAATCCCGTATTGCCCTTTAACATAATATCATTAACGATATAAGCCTAAAGGCGTTCTATCTGATATTATGTCAAATAGCGCTGAAACGCGCTATATCGGGAAATACTATGAATGTTCTATAATTAATATTATGTTAAATAGAATAAATGAACTTGGCCCCTCTGCCTTAAAACAATGACTAACTTATAAATTTCCCTAAACAAACTAATAAAATGATTTTGTAACCTGATAGCATTACATAATTCACTCATGAGCTCCGCTGAATTTTTGTTCTCATTCAATGGTATAATGAATTGACAGTATGTTAACCTGATATCATATTCTGAATCATTATTTTTCCCGTATTTTTGCCGGATGAAAATCCACAGACCCTCCCAGTTTGAATTCGTTACTTTAATGGCCTCTTTGATGTCTATCGTTGCCCTGGCCATTGATGCATTGCTTCCTGCCTTGGATTATATTGGATTTTCCATTGGGACGACCAAATCTAGCGATACACAATTGTTGATCACCATGATTTTTCTTGGTCTGGGAATCGGCCCCTTGCTTTTCGGTCCTATATCTGACAGCCTTGGACGTAAGCCCGTCGTATATATGGGTTTTGGCGTTTTTATCATAGCCAGTATGGTTTGCATTTATTCGGAAAGCCTTTTTTGGATGGTCATCGGGCGCATACTTCAAGGAGTCGGTTTATCGGCACCAAGAACTATTGCTATTGCCATGGTAAGAGACAGTTACAGTGGCGACTATATGGCCAGGATCATGTCATTTATAACGGTCGTTTTTATCTTGGTTCCTATCGTTGCCCCTGCCATGGGAAAATTTGTTTTGGATCATTATAATTGGCAAGCAATATTTTATATACAGCTGATATTCAGTATATTGGTTTCTTGGTGGTTTTGGAAAAGACAACCTGAAACCTTACCTGAACAGCAGCGCATCAAGTTTTCCGGGCACATTTTTATGGATGGTTTAAAAGAACTTGTTAAACATAAAAAAACAATTGGTTATACCTTGGTTTCAGGATTTGTTACCGGCTCTTTTATGGTTTATCTGAGTGCTTCACAACAAATATTCCACACACAATATGGGTTAAAAGAAGAGTTCCCGTTTATTTTTGCGGGCTTGGCCATTTCGATAGGATCAGCCACCTTTCTCAACGGTACACTTGTAGTAAAATATGGTATGGAAAGAATTATTAACGTGTCCGTTTTGTCATTTTTTAGCATTTCATTGTTGTATCTGATCCTTTTTTACAATACAGATAATCCAAGTGTGGCTGTATTGTTGGCATTCTTTGCCCTGCAGTTTTTTTCTATAGGTTTCCTTTTTGGCAACCTGAGGGCCATGGCTATGCAACCCATTGGCCATATTGCAGGAATTGGAGCTGCCATCACAGGGTTTTTATCAACCATGATGGCCGTCCCCATAAGTATTTATATCGGTCAGTTCGTGGATCAAAGGGCCCTGCCCCTGTTTATTGGGTTTTTGGTATGTGGTTTCTTGTCGATCCTAATCATTAGTTATCTAAGGTTTGATACAAAGCGTCAAAGGGAAAAAGTGGCCTCAAGGCTATCCTGATGCTATTGGCCCAGGTCTTTGGCTTCAAAATGAATCAGGTTCATGTCCTGAAAAGCAGCATTGATCTCTATCGGATTACAACAAACCTCACAATCTTCCACGAGATATTGGTTCCGTACTGAAGGATCCAATAACACTGATATGCCCTCCCAGCAATAAGGGCATTGAAAAAAATGTTCCTCCATGGGATATCTTTTAAGAATTCAAGATAAAGAAAAATATCTTTCTTATTTTAGAAGTGATTTTAATTTGTTTTGAAAGCCAGGGCTTTTTATGGGTACTACAGAAATAAAATACGCGATCATCGATGTGGAGACCACCGGAATGGGGATACAGGGTAACCGTATCACCGAAATCGCTATTTTGGTGCATGATGGGCAAAAGGTAATCAGAGAATTTCACAGTTTGGTAAATCCTGAATCTTCCATTCCATATGCCATTACCAGATTGACAGGGATCAATGATCAGATGGTGTCTGATGCCCCAAAGTTCTATGAAATAGCCAAAGATATTATTGAAATCACAACTGACTGCGTTTTTGTGGCCCACAATGTAAATTTTGATTATAATGTGATCCATAAGGAATTTGCAGACCTGGGCTTTCCTTACAAACGGAAAAAATTATGTACCGTCCGTCTCTCCCGAAAATTGATACCAGGGCTTCCCTCCTATAGCCTGGGGAAATTATGCGCTGCGATTGGGATACCTTTGAACGACAGGCACCGGGCCATGGGAGATACAAAAGCAACTACCCTTCTTTTTGAGAAATTGCTGAAACTCGATGCAGAACAGAAAGTTTTCAATTCTTTTTTAAAGCCTGGATCAAGGCAGGCGACCTTGCCCCCCGGACTGCCAAAAGACATTTTTGATCAATTACCGGAAAGAACCGGTATTTACTATTTCAAAGATGAAAAAGAAGCGATCATTTATGTGGGAAAGGCCTTAAATATCAAGAAAAGGGTCTTGAGTCATTTTTATGACAAAAAGAATCGAGAGGTCGCCATGTGTCAGCAAACGGTCAATGTCACTTATGAAATAACAGGAAGCGAATTGGTCGCCTTGCTATTGGAATCGTCAGAGATCAAAAAACACTATCCTGTATACAACAGGGCACAGAGAAGAAATAATGAGGGTTACGGCATTTTTTCTTATGAAGACAGATCGGGCTTGATCCATCTGGCATGGAACAGCCTAAAAAATGTCCCGTCCCCTATTATGAAATTTTATAATACCACCGAAAGCCGGCTATTTATGGAGCGACTTTGTGAGGAATTTGAGTTATGCCCTAAATATTGTCATTTACAATCGAATGTGAATTCATGTTTCCATTATCAGATCAAAAAATGCAAAGGGATATGCCGTGGAGAAGAATCGCCGGAAAGCTATAATGAGCGGGTAAAAAAAGCGATTGACTATATGTCGAATGACACTAAAAGTTATGTGATTCCCCAAAGAGGGAGAAATGAAGAAGAAAAGTCTTTTGTCCTCATAGAAAATGGTATTTACCAAGGTTATGGCTATATAGATCAGCAAGAGCAAGTCAGCAGTTTGTCAGAGCTTAAGGAATTTTTAATTCAAAAGAAAGATAACAGAGACGTACAAAGAATCCTTAGAGGGTTTAGAAATAAGAATGAGGGTACATTTTTGCTGCTTGAAGAAGCATCAGGCTTCCTCATTTAATACACAACATCATTAAATCATTGTATCATTGCCCCATGTGCTATCAGACAAAAATCACCAAAAAAAAAGAAGAAATGCAAAGGCAGTTTGATGCCGCAATAACGGGGCTCGATGCGTTTGATCCAAGTGAAGTGATCAAGGCTTTCGATTTTCCAAAAACCCCTGTTATCACAGATGAAGATGAGCATTCGATACAATTGTACCAATGGGGGCTCATCCCTTTTTGGGCCGACGCTTCATGGAACAGGACCTATACCCTGAACGCCAGGATAGAAACACTTTCAGAGAAACCCGCATTTAAAAAAATTTCAGGTAACAGGTGCTTGATCCTTGTCAATGGGTTTTACGAATGGCAACATGTTGGCGGTGCCAAAATCAAATATGAGATCGGGTTTAATAATGAACTTTTTGCTTTGGCCGGATTGTATGACCATTGGGCAGATACGAAAACCTATACAGTAGTTACTACAGAGGCGCAAGGCGTCATGAGAGACATACACAATACCAAATTAAGAATGCCCGTAGCTTTATACAGCCAGGAAGAAATGCGGTCCTGGTTACATGGCAGAGCAGTAAAACCAAGGTTTGATTTTACCACGAATCCCGAATTATACAGGCAGCAGCGTCTGTTTTGATCATCCGATGAACAGAAAAAAGGAGAGCCCCTCAAGGTATAAACCATGAGGGGCTCTTTTTCTAATAATTTAAAATTACTACAAAATTACAATTCCTTTATGTTGATATTTCTCCATTTTACCTTGATGCCACCTCCGTCATGGATTTGCAGGGCAACAGATCCTTCGCCTTCGCCTATTTTAGCGTCAGTGATGGTGATCATTTCAACCCCATTGAGATAAGATGTGATGGTATCTCCATTTACAACGATTTTCATCTTGTTCCATTCACCTTCTTTTAGCACTTCCTCCTTGGCAGCCTCAGGTTTGATCAACCAGCCTCTTCCGTAAGATTCATAAACACCCCCTGTATGTTTTCCTTTTGGAGCCACTTCTACTTGCCAGCCGCTAACTTTTACGCCATCAATGGTAGATCTGATAAAAACACCACTATTCCCATCTGCTTCTTGTTTGAATTCAAGATTCAGTTCGAAATTTTTATAGTGTTTTTCAGTAGCTAAATAACCATAGGCTTTATCAGGACCACTTTCACAAATCAATAAGCCATCTTCCACATACCATTTTTCCGTTCCATATGCCTTCCATCCCGAAAGGTCTTTTCCGTTAAACAAACTTGTTTGTGCCAACATCACGGGCCCTAAACCCATAAAGATCATCAACATGATCAAACTAACTTTTTTCATTTCTTTTTTATATTTAATTAATTATTATTCGTTCTGGTCTTGGTTCCTGTTCTGTCAATCTCGTTTCCGTCAGATTTTAATTTTCCTTATTGACTATAAAATTAATTATAAAGTCTCTATTGGAAAACAAAATTCGCTTTACAACACCTATCGTCTTACAAAAGGAACCGGGATCATCATTAACGTGGACAAATTCGTGATAAAGTGCTGAATTGTTCACTGCCCATTTTAAAGAATTTGAACCGGTTGAGTTTCCGGAATATTCATCACCCTTTGGTAACAGGCCTTAACTGAATAAGATGATCAGAGCCCCTATCGCAGTGACCAACAATACAAGCTTTCTGTACAATTCATTATTGATGAGCTTGACGAGCTGAATCCCCAATAAGAAGCCTATAATAATGGCAGGTGCAAGAACCAAATTTAATTGCAGCGTTTCTGTAGTGACCGTTTTCCAAATAAATACATGAAATGGCAACTTAAATACATTGATAATGAAGAATAGCCAGGCCGCAGTTCCGATAAACTCATTTTTAGGCAACCTCATGGCTAGTAAATAAATACTGGCAAAGGACCCGG